>NZ_NPJL01000069.1:0-4728 GCF_002251325.1 Prevotella sp. P4-67 | reverse complement strand
TGCGAAGAAATACGTTAAATAATTTTGACAATTGGCGAGTTTGTTGTAATTTTGTGGCTGTTAATGGCAATTAGGCCATTATTTAATTAAAAACTTAAGTAATTATAATGGGAATATTTTCAAAATTATTCGGAAATAAGTCAACGGAAAAGAAAACGGGCGGAATGGAAGACTACATGACGCTCATCAGGGTGTACTTTCAGGCATCGATAGCTAGCCAGCTGGGTATCAACAATCTTGCCATGCTGCCCGACTTGCGTATGTTCAAGACGACGCTGCATGTGCCCACCCAGAACAATAAGTTGGGTATTGGTGAGAAGAGCCACTGCAAGAAGATGCTCAAAGAGCTCTATAAGGTTGACGACCTCTTCTTCAAGGAGATTGACGCCAGTATTCGTAAGAACTGCCGTAAGATACAGGACGTACAGGTGTACCTCGTACAGTTCCAGGGCTTTACCCAAGACCTGATGATGCTGATGGGTAATCTCATGAAGTTCAAGCTGCGTATGCCTTCTTTCTTCAAGGGCGCCATCTACTCGATGACCGAGAAGACCGTGAAGGAAATCTTTACCAAAAACGACTACAAGGATGCCGGAGTTGTCAAGGTGGTGCTCAATATCCGCCAGTACAACAAGCGTCTCTCGTTCTCTGAAAAGTGGATTACCGGATTTGTCTATCAGGTGGTGATGTTGGCCAAGAAAGAGCCAAAAGCCAAAGAAGAGGCAGCTAAATAACAAAAAACGAGACATTTCTTTGGATTTTACAGATTATTCATATAAATTTGTAAGCTAAACATAGGTTATGGATGCTACTGAGAAAACATTGACGCTGTTTACGACACGTATGCGACAGATGATTCTCCGTTTTGATGAACTCAAAAAGGAGAAGACTCGTCTTGAGGATATGCTGTCCGAACGCGACGCCAAGATAGCCGAACTTGAGGCTCGGCTGGCTCAGGCTTCCATGGACTATGAGAGTTTGAAGATGGCGAGGATGATTGAGGTCACCGACGGTGATGTCGAAGGAGCGCAGAAGCGCATATCCAAGCTCATCAGAGACGTTAACAAGTGTATCACGCTACTGAGCGAAAAATAACGCGAAGCGATGGGTGAGTCAGACAAGGAAAAATTGCGTATTAGGTTACATGTCTACGATACGGATATGACAGTGACTATTCCTCGGGCAGAGGAAGAGTGCTATCGTGCCGCAGCCAAGCTGATAACCGATGTTGTAAACAATTACTCTGCTGTCTATAAAGACCGCAAGGGTGAGAAGGAAATATTATATATGGCTCTGATTGATATATCTCTCAGATATCAGAAGGAAACCAGAAAACACGATATATTGCCTGTTACCGACATCCTTACCAAGTTGACTTCCGAAATCGAAGAAGCGTTGGATAGCGAGTAAGGAATTAAATTTTATATACATAATACTAAAAATGGTAATTACATTGATTATAGTGGCCGTAGCTCTCGTCGTGGGAGTATTGGCTGGTTATATGATTTTCCGTTATGTCATTAAGGGAAAATACAATGAAATGGTAGCGGCAGCCTCTAAGGAAGCCGAAGTGGTAAAGGAGAAGAAACTGCTTGAAGTCAAGGAGAAATTCCTCAACAAGAAGAGTGAGCTGGAGAAGGAGGTGCAGCAGCGCAACCAGAAGATTCTGCAAAACGAGAACAGGCTCAAGCAGCGCGAGATATCTCTCAACCAGCGTCAGGACGAGATAGGCCGAAAGAAGCAGGAACTCACCCAGCTTCAGCAGCGTATAGACAACGAGAAGAAGCTGATGCTCGTAAAGCAGCAGGAACTTGAGAAGATGCAGGAGCAGGAGCGTGCCAAGCTCGAAGAGCTCTCTGGTCTGAGCGCCGAGGAAGCCAAGGAACGACTGATAGACAGCCTGAAGGACCAGGCCAAACTTGATGCCGCCAGCTATATCAACGAGATTGTAGACGAGGCCAAGCTCAATGCCAACCAGCAGGCCAAGAAGATTGTCATCCAGACCATCCAGCGTGTGGCTACCGAGACTGCTATCGAGAATTCGGTGAGCGTGTTCCACATTGATAACGACGAGGTTAAGGGTCGTATCATCGGTCGCGAGGGTCGTAATATCCGAGCCCTTGAGGCTGCTACAGGTGTCGAGATTGTCGTCGACGATACCCCCGAGGCTATTGTCATCTCTGCCTTTGACCCCATCCGTCGCGAGGTTTGCCGTCTGGCTCTCCATCAGCTGGTTACTGATGGCCGTATCCACCCCGCTCGTATTGAGGAGGTTGTGGCTAAGGTCAAGAAGCAGTTGGACAATGAGATTATTGAGACTGGTAAGCGTACGGTTATCGACCTGGGTATCCACGGTCTGCATCCCGAGCTGGTGCGTATCGTCGGCAAGATGAAATATCGCTCATCTTACGGACAGAACTTGTTGCAGCACGCTCGCGAGACAGCTAACCTCTGTGCAGTTATGGCTTCAGAGCTGGGACTTAATCCTAAGAAGGCCAAGCGTGCCGGTCTCCTGCACGATATCGGTAAGGTGCCAGACGAGGAGAGCGAGTTGCCCCACGCACTCTATGGTGCTAAGATAGCAGAGAAATATAAGGAGAAGGCAGATATCTGCAATGCCATCGCCGCTCACCATGATGAGACAGAGATGGAGAGCCTGCTTGCTCCTATCGTTCAGGTTTGCGATGCCATCTCTGGTGCACGTCCCGGTGCCCGTCGCGAGATAGTCGAGGCTTACATCAAGCGTCTTAATGACCTTGAGGCTATAGCCATGAGCTACCCTGGCGTGGTTAAGACTTACGCCATCCAGGCAGGTCGCGAGTTGCGCGTGATTGTCGGTGCCGACAAGATGAGCGACGAGGAAAGCATCCAGCTCTCTGACGAGATTGCAACAAAGGTTCAGAACGAGATGACCTATCCTGGTCAGGTTAAGATTACGGTTATCCGCGAGACCCGCAGTGTGGCTTATGCCAAGTAATAGCAAGCAAATTATAGCATAATTAATAATGAAGTCCCTTGTCAGATTGATGGCAAGGGATTTTTTTGTATTGCTTTTACTGTGCCGTTTGCCAACTACGCAAGCGTGGAGTGTATCTCCATAAGCGTGGAGGTTAATTTTGCAAGCGTGGAGAGTATCTCCATAAGCGTGGAGGTTAATTTTGCAAGCGTGGAGAGTATCTCCATAAGCGTGGAGGTTAATTCTACAAGCGTGGAGAGCCACTCTATGAAGTAGGTAGTTGTCTTCGGCGTTCATACTCAAAATACCTACTTTTAGGTATTGCACCATTTGGACATCCTTTTTATCTTTGCAACAAATATAGACTTCACTTTGTGTTAAAAAGTAATGTGGAAGGAAAATATTCTTTCGATTTTTGTAATTTTGCATACAATTATATAACAACAGACGATGAAGAAGCAGAAATTATATGAAGCATCAGACAAGATGATTACTCTTTTACAGGATAATTATGCGGTTTTGCGCTGCCTTGGCTCTTTTGGCATCAACCTGGGATTTGGCAACAAGACGGTAGAAGAGGTCTGTATAGATGAGGGAGTCGATAGCTTCACTTTTCTGTGTATTGTCAATTATACCATCAATGGATACCTGGGAGCGGATGATGTCGCGCGTCTTTCCGTGCCCACCTTGATGCAATATCTTAAATCCTCGCACGAATACTATTTGGACTTTGAGTTGCCTTTCATTAGGAAGGAACTTATAGCATCGCTTGACGCCGCCGACAATCTGGCGTCTCTCATCATCAAAATATATGATGAGTATGCCCGCAGTATCGTCCATCATATGAAGTATGAGGAAAAGAATGTCTTTCCATACGTCGAGGCACTCCTTCAGGGAAAAGCGCAGACCAACTATGATGTGGAGACTTTTTCCAAGCATCATGACCAGATAGATGTCAAGTTGCGTGAGTTGAAGAATATCATCATACAGTATCTTCCAGTCGATGCGCATCGCAATAATCAGCTTTATGCGACGCTGTTTGATATCTATAATTGTGAGTCATGGCTTGCCCAGCATTCCGAGGTCGAAGACCATATCTTTATACCGGCAGTCAGATTGCTTGAAAAGCAAATCAACCAAAGCAATATATCGCAGAAACTGTCTAATATGATTAATAAGAACAGTGATGCAGATGTATTGAGCGACCGCGAGCGCGACGTGATAGTCTGTCTGGTGCAGGGCATGACAAATAAGGAGATGGCTGACCATCTTTGCATTTCCATCAACACTGTTATCACTCACCGCAAGAATATTGCACGTAAGTTGCAGATACATTCTCCTGCAGGTCTTACCGTCTATGCCATCGCCAAAGGTCTTATAGATATGTCCGCAGTCAAGCTGTAAATCGCGGCAATTTTCCGAGTAAATATTTCTCCTCTTTTATAATTGTTTGTCATTCACGCAGTTGATGCTGTTTGGCTGTTTGATGACTTGAAAGACGGTAGTTGCAATCCCGTCAGTCGCCCTGTTGGTCAAGTCTTAAAATATGTAAATGGATAGAACTTTTTCCATCTTATCCTGTACCATCAGCGGCTTTTTTATTATCTTTGCAAATGATAAAAAATGGAAATAACTATCACTCTATTCTTTTTGAAGTTTTCCTTTTTGGAAAACTTTTTGGGAAATAAAAAATGAAAAGTTATCCAAAACGAACAACTTTATAATGTTTATCATGAATAGAAATAACTAAAAATATGGAAATAAAGAACTTC
>NZ_NPJL01000068.1:0-139727 GCF_002251325.1 Prevotella sp. P4-67 | reverse complement strand
TTGTAACTTCTCTTTCTGCAAATCGCCTAAAATAAGGCTAAAATAGACAGATAATAAAGGGTAAAACAGCTGTTTCTCCGTCATCAACTTTCAATTTGATAGTGGGTTTTAGTTTTTCAGTGCCCTCATGTGGGAATGTATAGAGTCTATGCACAATGGAGCAATTCTAATCAAAAAGGCTCGACTAATTAAACAAAAAGTGTTATCTTTACATCGTGAACATAAACAATGGCCATTCACCTATGTCCTTGATAAATCATCGTAGGCGTAGTGCTAGATGGCATGGAGCGAGCCAAAAAGTGGGACAATCAGCGGCCCCTCTTTTCTTAGACCGAATAGACATCCAATGCAAGATTACGCCCGTACCCTTCAAGGACATCTCCAAGGTGGAGCCGGGCGAGCCCATCGCCCCGACCTCGATGGCTCAGAACGTGTAGAGGTGCAGCACATCAGCGAAGCCATCGGATACCGCAACCTCGATAGAGGCGATTGGGCTGAGAGAGGACTGTAAGGCAATGGATGGGCTAACACACAACAGAGACTAAATGAGCAATTCTATAGAAATATACCGTTCGGAAGACGGAAGTGTGCAGCTGAATGTAAAGCTGGAAAATGAGACCGTATGGCTGACACAAAACCAGATGGCTGAGTTGTTTAATCGCGATAGAACTAAGAGGGAATAACCATTTTTACCATCAAATGCCAACCAAGACTACACATTATCTGAAATTTATCCAAATAAGTTTTCCTCTCTGAACAATTAGCAGTATCTTTGTGACAGCGATTATCTTACATAAACATAGGGAACCTATGACCGGTCTTCATCCAGAGGGGCATGCGGCAACCGACGACGCTCCCCGCTCCAGCCGTAGATGAAGAACAGCGCATGGAGTCTCTACATATAATAACTACTGCAAACCACATTACTACAGATGTCACGCCTATTGAAACACGGAAGAGTATGGCTCGCCACAGCCCTGTGTCTGCTTGCCACCCTACACATATCTGCCCAGTCGCGCCAGCCCTGGGAGGAATATCTGATGCAGTCGGGGCTGATAGAAGACATCGAGAACGAGGATATCAGCGAGCGCTACGACGAGCTGTGCGAACTCGCTGCCAACCCCATCAACATCAATCACTCTACTCCCGAGCAACTCAGACAGTTGCCCTTTATCACACCCGAAGAGTATCTGCGACTGGTGGAATATATAGATAAGGTGGGCGAGGTGCATACATGGGCCGAGCTGCTGGTGGCCGACATCACCGACAAACGGCGGATGCGGCTCCTGCAATACTTTGCCTATCTCGGTGAACCGGCGAGCAGCAAGAAGGCGTTCTCGCTCAACAATATCCTGAAATACGGCAAGCACGAGGCTATGGGCTACTTCAAACTGCCCTGCTATGACCGTCGCGGTGACGACCATGGCTATCTGGGTTATCCCTACCGCCACTGGGTGAGATATACCTTCAACTACGGACAGGATGTCAAGGTGGGACTTGTGGGCGCGCAGGACGCGGGCGAACCCTTCTTCAGTCAGCCCAACTCTATGGGATACGACTATTACAGTTTCTACATCCAACTGCAGAACCGGGGATGGCTGCGCTCACTGGTGGTGGGACGCTACCGGCTGCGGATAGGGTCGGGACTGGTGATGAACACCAATTACAGCTTCGGCAAACTGTCGGCACTCAACGGCCTGGGGCGCCAGAGTACCGTGATAAGCGGACACTCGTCGCGCTCGGAAGCCAACTATCTGCAGGGAGCCGCTGCCACGATAGACATGAGCAGTCGCATCGAAACCACCCTCTTTGCCTCTCACCGCCTCGTCGATGCTACGCTCAACTCTGACTCGCTCACCGTGGCCACCCTGCTCAAGAGCGGCTACCACCGCACCCAGAGCGAGATAGACCGACGCCACAACACCGCCCAGACGCTATGGGGAGCCAATGTGGCTTATCACCACGGCGGACTGCGACTGGGGCTGACGGGAGTCTACAACAGCTACAACCGACTGCTGCGCCCCGACACCACTGCCCTCTACCGCCGATATGCTCCCACGGGCGACAGGTTCTGGAATATCGGCGCCGAGTACAGCTGGCTGTCACCCCAGTGGGCTTTCTCCGGAGAGACAGCCACGGGCGACGGCGGCGGCATAGCCACCATCAACCGCCTCAGCTTCTCCCCCACCCAGTCGCTGTCGCTCATAGCCATCCAGCGCTTCTACAGCTACCGCTACCATGCCCTCATGGGCCGCTCGTTTGCCGAAGGCACCCAGGTGAGCAATGAGAACGGACTCTACCTCTCTGCCATCTGGCACCTGGCGCGCCACTGGAACCTACTCGCCTATACCGACTATGCCTACTTCACCTGGCCCCGCTACGGCGTGTCCTTCGCCACCCACGCGTCTGACAATCTGGTGCAGATAGAGTATCGCCGTCGGCTGCTCACATGGCAGACGCGCTACCGCATCAAGCTGCGGCAGAAGGACAATGCCACCCATACGGCTCTCGACGACTATGCCACCCACCGCGCACAGACTACGCTCAGCATACAGAGCGGACGATGGACCTCGAAGACACAGATGGGCATGGCCTACAGCACCAAGGGCGAGAGCAGCATGGGATGGAGCGCCGCCGAGCAGATACGCTACGCCGGCAGTTGGCTGCAGCTCTCCGCCACACTCTCCTACTTTGACACCGACGACTACGAAAGCCGCCTCTATGGCTACGAGTACGGACTGCTCTACTCGTTTGCCAATCCTGCATTCTACGGCCACGGCATACGCTACGCACTCACAGCCCGCGCCACACTGTCGCGCAGGGTGATGATAGCGCTCAAGGCAGCCACCACCGACTACTTCGACCGCGACCACATATCGTCGGGCCTGCAGCAGATAGACGCCAGCTCGCAGACCGATATAGAGATGCAGTTGAGAATAAGGTTGTGACAAACAATAAGGAGTGCAATGATGTGGGGAGAAATGTGTGGTCGTGTTGGAGATTCGTACAAAATAAGCCTGTGGCTGTCTCAGCCATATATGGGTCAACAACACTGTGGAGAGATTTAATATAGGATTATCGTGGAGAGTATTTTCTTACGTCATCGTTTCCACATATTGCACTCCTTATGTATTCGTTTTTTTTAAGAGCAAGGCCCACTATTCAGCATAGTGTCCTTGCGTGTTTGTAACTCAGATAAAATATATTCCGATTAGTTAGTGTTTGCATAGGATAACATCATACATCTTTTGTAATTAACTCTTGTGACTGCAAATATACGAAAAACCGCAACACCTGCCAACCCCCCTTTTCCGGCATTATGCCCTGAAAGGGTGAAAAGCCCGACAAGAGGCCGAAAACGGGGATAAAAGGGAAAAAATAACCGTGCAGGTCAAAAAAATCGTGGATAAAAGGTTTACTATTGTGATAAATGACTAACTTTGTATGGTTAAGACAGCCGTCGCACCGTCGCTTAGAGCCATCGGGAGCCATCGCCAAGTCGCTGTCTTGTAGCATCTTACTCTCAATCTGCCGAATATGAACCACGTGAAAAGACATATACACCTATTATCACTCATCGCTGCCTCTCTCCTCTTGGCAGCCTGCAACTGCAGACATACCGACGACACGTTTCAGCAGCAGCGCCACGCGATAGAAGACTCCATCGCCGCCGGCAACGACGACTATGCCATGAAGGCCATCGCCCGGAAGATGGCCGAGGCCGACGACAGCACCACCTACTATCTCTGGCTGTCCACCCTCAACAAGGCTTATTACACCGACATGAAGATAGACTCGATGACCGCCACCCTCGACCGCATAGGAGCCTATCTCGACCGCCATGCCGACCATCACGACCAGGCCACCGACCAGCTGCGCGCCGAGTGGTATCTGGGCAAGGGCGTCTACAACAGCGTGATACTGGGCCGCCCCGACTCGGCACAGGTCTACAACGGCCATGCCATCACCCTGCTGCGACAGACCGACAAGGAGCGCGAACAGATACTCACCGCACTGACCAACCAGGCCGACTATTACCGCCAGATGGGAAGGCTCGACCTCAGCGCCGACTCGTATCTGCAGGCACTCGCGCTCGCCGACTCGATGCAGACCAATCCCAACGCACGCATCGTGGTGATGCTCGGCATCAGCACCGCCTATACCTTCATGGCCGACTACACCAACAGTGACCTGTGGTGGAAGCGCACAGCCAGACTGCTGCCCCACATGCAGCAGGGCGACCGCTTCATCTACTACAACAACCGGGGCAATGACTATTATCTGCAGGACAACTACCGACGGGCTCTGCCCTACTTCCTCAAGGCTGCCCAGCTGGTCAAGGACGACCCCAAGCGAGAGTGGGACTACTACACCGTGCAGGCCAACCTGGGCGAGACCTATGCCTGTCTGGGCAAGGCAGCGCCCGCCAAAGCCGCCATACACCAGGCCGACAGCTTCTTCCGCAAGGTGGGCTTTGACATCGGCCTCTACTACACCCACACCTCTGAGATGAACATCGCCATGCTCGAAGGCCATCACGCCCTGGCGCTGGGCATAGCCCGCGAGAGCGACACGCCACAATACATGATACCCGCCGCCATCGTGCAGAGGCTCAAGGCCAAGGAGAATGTGTTCCAGCAGATGGGCAGATACGACGAAGCCTACACCGCCCACCGACAGATGCACACCATCAACGACTCTCTGCAGACCGCCAACATCCAGATGCGTATGAATGCCAATATGCTCAGATACCGCCACGACAAGCAGATAGCCGAGCAACAGCACATCATAGACCACCAGCGCTATCTCGGCGCACTGGCATGGGGACTCTTCCTCTTCGCCGTAGTGGTCATCCTCGCCATGTGCTTCGCCATCGTGCTGCTGCGCCGTCGCCGACAGATGCGCGAGATGAAGGCACGCCAGGAGATGCTCAAGCTGCGCATGAAGAACACCCGCAACCGCATATCGCCCCACTTCATCTACAACGCGCTCAACCACGAGATGCTCGCCCAGATGAACGGACACGAGGTCAACCTCAACACCCTCACCCAGCTGCTGCGCCGAGGCGTGGAGCGTGCCGACGCACTCATGAGCACCCTCAACGAGGAGATGGAGTTTGTGGGCTACTACGTCAACATCGAAGCCAAGCAGATGGGCGACAACTTCAGCTACACCACCCACGTGGCACCCGATGTGGATGCCGACCGCGTGCGGCTGCCAGCCATGGTGATACAGATATTCGCCGAAAACGCCATCAAGCACGGACTGCGCCCGCTCAAGGCCGACTCTCCCCGACTGCTCGACATCAGCGTGACACGCGAGCAGACCATGACCCGCATCGAGGTCAAGGACAACGGAGTGGGACTCACCGCCGGCAGCGTGGGCGAGCATACCGGCATGAAGGTGGTGCGCCAGACCATACAGATACTCAACGACCACAACCGCGAGAAGATTACCTTCGGCGTGACCAATTATAAGGACGACAACGGCATGTCGGGCTGCCGCTCATGGATAATGGTGCCCGACGAGTACAACTATAACTTATAACAGCCATACACTATGTTCGGACGCAAACAGCTCACCTCCGTATACATCGTCGACGACAACAGCGACGCCATCGAAGTGCTGCGCCGCATGCTGGAAAGCCAGTATTCGGTCAAGGTGATAGGCACCAGCACCGATGCCGACACAGCCATAGAAGAAATCATACAGCTGGCTCCCGACCTCATCTTCACCGATGTCGAGATGCCCACCATGACGGGCATACAGCTCTGCCAGCTGCTCCACCAGGAGGTAGACCCCAACACCAAGGTGGTATTCTACACCGGGCACGACAAGTACATGATAGACGCCATACGCCAGAAGGCGTTCGACTATCTGCTCAAGCCGCCATCGCCCCAAGACCTGGCCCAGACCATGACCCGCTTCTATGAAGACAAGCTCGCCAGTCTGCCCCAAGCGGCAGGCCCCGCAGAGCAGCGCCAGCCACGCATACTCGTGGTCAACGCCATGAACGAGCACATCGCTCTGCGCGACGCCGATGTGGCATTCTTCCGCTTCGACGCCGACGGCAAGCACTGGGAGGCGGTATGCACCAACGGCAGCACCTACATCCTGCGCAGCCGCACCAACAGCGACTTCATCCTGCGTTATTCGCCATCGTTTGTGCAAATCCACAAGCGATATATCGTCAACGTGAGCCACATCATGATGATACAAGACAACACCTGCATACTGGGCTATCCCTACGAAGACAACCGCGAGCTCAAGGTGAGCAAGAACTACCGCCGCGACCTCATGGATGCCTTCTATACCTTATAATATATAGTATATCCGCAATCCTACTTACGATTATGGGCAGCCATGGACTTGGCTGCTCATAATCGTAAGTAGGGCCGACATGTTTTTCCACGAATCAAAGGGCATTACCGGGGATAAACGACATAATTCATACTTCTTTGTTCGATTTTTGGGATAATACAAGTGTATAACGAAAAAAAATATTATCTTTGCAAAAGTTTTCTATGGCAATAGTATGAAGGCTTTGATTATCATAGGAATGTTACTGGCCGTCCACACCCCGATTTGGGCGCAGGATAGCATTGCAGCCCCACTCGACACATTGGCCATACAGCCCAAACGCAGTCTGGTAGCCCGACTATTGCAGTATTTTTCCGAGTCCGACAAGCCCAAGCCCGATAAGAAGATAGACTTTGGCATCATTGGCGGTCCGCACTACGCCTCTGACACAGGACTGGGCGTGGGCCTGGTGGCATCGGCACTTTATTCCACCAACCGCTCCGACAGCACCCTCAAACTCTCCAACGCCTCTCTCTATAGCGACGTTTCCACCAAGGGATTTCTGATGATAGGCCTACGAGGCAACACCTTCCTGCCCCACAGACACTATCGGATCGACTACCGACTCTATGTCTACACCTTCCCTTCCTACCTATGGGGCTTTAACTTTCCGCAGAGCGACAACAACGACAACAAGAGCAAGTACAACCGGACCAAGTTTGAGGTGATGGCACGTTTTCTTGTGCCGCTCAACCGTTACACCTATCTCGGTCCCATTGTGCGTTACCAATACGTACACGCCTACAAGCTCAAGAACCGCGCTCCTCAACTGCTGGCCGGACAACCGCTCACGGTGAGCGACGTGTCGGTGGGATTGAGCTATACGTTTGACTCGCGCGACTTCATGCTCAACGCTTCTCGAGGCTGGTTTGTCCAGGCCGACCTCACAGCCAACCCTACATTCCTGGGCAACAACGACACCTACTGGTCGGGCGAGTTGCAAGTGTCGACCTATCGCCGTGCCTGGAGAGGTGCCGTCATTGCGGGCGAATTTCACACACGACAATCGGCAGGCCACGTGCCCTGGCCCATGCTCTCTGATGTGGGGTCGAGCAATCGTATGCGCGGCTACTACGAGGGGCGCTATCGCGACAAGAATATCATCGACGCCCAAGTGGAGCTACGCCAGCATATCTGGCATCGCAATGGCATGGTGGTATGGTTGGGCGCCGCCGAAGTGTTTCCCGACTATAGTAGCCTGCGATTCCGACAGATTCTGCCCAACGCTGGCATCGGTTACCGCTGGCAGTTCAAAAAAGGTGTCAACGTGCGACTCGACTATGGGTTCAGCCGCAGAGGCACAGGTTTTATATTCAATATCAATGAGGCATTCTAAGGGTAGCGCAGGATGCCCGGCTTGAGGCTCAATAAAACCAATGTTTATGAAAAAAACATTCTTTCTCATATTTCTTGGGGTACTCATCCTTCCCAACCTGATATTGGCCGTTACCGAGTCGCTCTCATGGAGCGGACGCCTGCTGAATGTGGTGACGCCTCTGGCTGCCTACTGGTTGGTGCTGACTCTCTCGCGCAAGGTGGGGCGCACCATCATCCTGCTCTTTCCTCTGCTATTCTTAGGCGCCTTTCAGATGGTACTCACCTATCTCTATGGGCGCGGACCTATCGCCGTCGACATGTGGCTCAACCTCGTCACCACAAACCCGGGCGAGGTGGGCGAACTGCTCTCACAACTGATGCCTGCCATCGTATGGGTGGTAATCATCTATATCCCCACGCTCACGCTGGCAGCCATACTGTGGCGGCGACACCTATATCTGGACAAGACACTCCTGCGCCGACAGCGCCGACCAGCACTCATAGCCACCGCAAGCACAGCAGTGATCACCACAGTACTCGCGGGAGTCACCCCTTATGCGCCCACGACCGACCTGTTCCCTCTCAATGCCGTATACAACTTTGGCATCGCGCTCACCCGGCAGAAAGCCACCACCGACTATCCCTCGGCATCGGCATCCTTCAGCTACCACGCCCATTACACCTTCACCGACTCCGTGCCTGAGACGCTGGTGCTGGTCATCGGCGAGACCAGCCGTGCCGACAACTGGCAACTGTATGGCTACCACCGACCTACCAACCCACTACTGTCCAAAGCACACGGACTGACAGTCTTCACCGACTACATGAGCCAAAGCAATACCACACACAAGAGCGTACCCATCCTGTTGTCGATGGCCGATGCCGACAACTACGACATACTCTACCACACCAAGGGCATCATGCAGGCATTCAGAGAGGCGGGTTATCACACCGTATTTCTGAGCAACCAACAGCGCAACCACTCCTTGATCGACTACCTCGGCGAGCAGGCCGACTACTGTCTGTTCCTGCGCGACCGTCATCCCGAGACTACCGACGACACCTATCTGCTGACACCACTGCAGCAACAACTGACAGCACATCGAGGCCAACGCCTGTTTGTGGTACTCCATACCTATGGCTCTCATTTCAACTACGCAGACCGCTACCCCAAGGCCGCACGCATCTTTACCCCCGACCATTATGACGGTGCCAAACGGTCATACCGACAGCAGCTCATCAACGCCTACGACAACACCATTCGCCATACCGACCTGCTGCTCAGCCAGGTGATGACGGCGCTCGAAGGTACAGGCGGCTGTACGGCGATGATGTATACGTCAGACCATGGCGAAGACATCTTCGACGACCATCGCAATCTCTTCCTCCACGCCTCACCGTTCCCATCCTACTGGCAGCTCCATGTGCCTCTCGTGGTGTGGACCTCACCCGTCTACCAGCAGCACCATGCCGACATCGTGACACACCTTGCCGCCAACAGGCATCGCCCTGCCGAGAGCAACAGCGTGTTTCATACTCTGCTATCTATGGGCGGTGTAGCCACACGCTACCGCAACGACTCACTGTCGTTGGCCAGCCAGTCATATACAGACCACCCCCGCCTCTTCATCGACGATCACAACCAGCCACGCACCTACGATGCGTGTATGCAACCCATCGACATGGAGCAGATGAAGAAGAGGATGAAATAACAAGCACCCGTCGCCATGAGCGAGCCAACCATAGACAACTCTAAAATGAAAGGAAAACAGAGTATGAAGAAAATAATTCTTGGAGTCACCCTCATCATGGGAATGGCCGTTGTGGTAAAGGCCGACTATAGAAGTGAACAAGACACGCTACAGACAGACTACGATAGCGCTCTGTACTCCAAAACCGTACTCATCAAGTACGGCGATATGAACCAATGGGTCACACGCCAAGTGAAAGAGAGCGCCATCATCGGCGGACAACTGAAGACACTCTATGAGATTGCACCCACAAAAACATGGAAGCGAAATACACCTTATGTCAACTGGGCTGGTTCGCCATGGGGCACATCCAATGTCATGGCCAAGGTGTCGGGCATCATCAAGACCAATCAGTCAGTTTACCGCGACACCCACCCTGGACATGGCTATTGCGCCAAGCTCGTCACCCATATCGAGACGTGCAAGGTGCTGGGTATCGTCAATATCAAGGTGTTGGCTGCCGGAAGCATCTACCTCGGACAGATGCTCGAACCCATCACCTCTACCTCCAACCCCATGGCCAAACTCGATGCGGGCATGCGCTTCACGGCAAGACCCAAGGCGCTGATGTTTGATTATAAGGTGAAGCTCGCAGGCCAGCCCAACCGCATCAAGGAGACAGGTTTCTCTAAGGTGAAGACCGTGCCAGGCATAGACATGTGCGACTGCATCTGCCTGCTGCAGAAACGATGGGAAGACGCCAAGGGCAACCTCTACGCCAAGCGCGTGGGCACCATGGTGGTGCGCTTTGACAACAACACCAACGGATGGGTAGAAGACGCCTCCTTCCCCATCCACTATGGCGACATCACCCACCAGCCGTTCTACAAACCTTACATGGGGCTGATTACTGGCGATGACACCAAGTGGGCCAAGAACTCCAAGGGCAAGATGGTGCCTGTCAAAGAAATAGGATGGGCACACGCCGACGACATCCCTACCCACCTTATTCTGCAGTTTGACTCCAGTCACGGCGGAGCCTACATAGGCTCCATCGGCAACACGCTATGGGTAGACAATGTCAGAATGGCTTATTAACCCAAATAGGTCATAACATAACACCTCAAACGGCCTAATGACTGTTTTGGGGCTTAATATAGCTGGCAATAGTCACCATTCAATTCCTTTATAGAGTGCCATTTTTGTGGTATTATGGTAGATGGGCTTGACAATTATACTGATATTTACAAGAATTGAACGTTAAAGTATACAATTTGCACTGAAAACAATTATGATTTTAGTATCTTTACACTCAAATTATAATGGGCTACCCCTCCCATAGTTAAGCAAGAACATTAAAACAGTATATAGCAAAGAAAGTAAATCAAAAAACCGAAGTAGTTCGAGAAGAAATGCTTGATTTTCAGACTATGACAGATACCTATAATAATCAAGAGAAACAATTGGTAGAAGAACAAGCCCCTATTAATAAGTGGGACAAATCTGTACCAGTAGAAGAAAACCCTTATTATTGGAAAGGTGATCCTATTCGCGGCTTTCTATCTCATAATAGCAGTCATTTGCCTTGTTCCAATGCGGGCTGCCACATCCATAGTCAATATCATGGCCTTGCACATAAACAGGGATGTGCATGGAAAGCACCACAGGAAGTCCCCTTTCCACCTGCTTCTTGAAGAACTTCAGTTGCTCTTCTGTGATTTCAAAGAGAGAACTGTCAATCGTGACAAAATTGATTCCGTTAATGACCTGAGCAGAATAGAGAGGATTCTGGCCTTGGTAGAGAGGCTTCAGGTTGGCCTGCTACCATTTCTCCCTTTGGGCAAAGGACGTTCCTGGTTCGCCCTCATAATGCCAATCATGATTGCCTGCCGTATAAGTCCAATTCAGCCCCGAAGCATCCAGCATGGCTTTGAGATGCTCTACAGAAGCCAGCGAGGGGAAGTTGACAATGTCGCCTCCCAATATGACCAGCGCAGCCTGTTCCTTTTTTGCTTTATCCAACGAACGCAAAAGAGCCCGTTCCCGCCCATTGCTTTTGCCATAATTCTGAGGTTGAACAGCAGCTCCACCCATCCGTCGGGTGTTATCATAGAACTCACGTCCCCGTTCATCCTCAATAGTAAAATGCGTGTCAGCCAAGAACATTACCGTAAAAGTCTTCTCCATGCCTCTCAGATAATAATACACATAGCCGTCCTGAACCGTAATGCTCTCCAACTTCGAACTACGCACTTTACCTTGAGCGCCTGTCAAAAGGCAAGCCACAAGAGAGAGAATACACACCAATGCTCTTTTTATAATTTTCTGTTTTACGTTTGACTTTCGTATATCAAAGATTTCTATCTGCTGTTTCCGTTCTGTTGTAAAGTCGAATTCTGCCTACCTTAACAATGACATTATCGTGTCGGGCTTCATCTCCAGCCTTGTTATGGCACAAAGGCTTGTGCCCATGTCCTTTATGCTGGCACCCATGAGATACACATCATCATCTATAATAAGGAAACGGTCGTGGGATTTGTGAGGCGTCTGCACAAACTCAATCGGCTCGTATTGCCCGTTGTGCTTCTCCAGATCCAACAGGAATTGCTGTGTGTAGCGAGAGTGGATGGTTGCCGAAACCCCTTCAGCCCTCTTGGTCAACAGCAGGAGCACTCTTTCGTCCACAAAGTTATCAATAAGGATGATGCGTTGCTTGGCACTACGAACCAGCTGGGACACATAGCTCCAAGCGTCCCACACGCAACCTGTGGCGAAGACTTGTTCAGGAGTGATGGCAGGAGCAAGCTCGTCCATACGCTTCAGCACCTGTTCCATCTTCTGGTCAGTCAGCATCTGATGATGTTCCAGCCTCTCTATACGCTGAAACATACCGGCATTGGCCGAGAGGAAGCGACGCATGGCTACGAAAGCACGCATGATGCGGATATTCACCTCTATAGCATATTCACTCCTCAAGATACCCGACAACTGGGAGACTCCCTGCTCAGTAAAGACAAAAGGAAGATACTTTGAATGCTGCCCCCTACCGCTCTCTATGGTGCCATTTTGGCACCTTAAAGATTCATACTCTTCTAATGTCAGTTCAAAGATGAAGTCGTCGGGGAAACGTTCTATATTACGCTTCACCTGACGTTTCAACTGTTTGGTTTCCACACCATACATGGCTGCAAGGTCAGCATCGACCATTACATTTACCCCTCGTATAGTATAAATATGAGAACGCACATAGTCCATGCTGAGCCGGTCACCGCATGTCATCACCTTCACCACCTCTGCCTGTCCATCCACAGGAGCACTATTTGTGGCCTTGCATTCTGTATCGCAGACATCACCATTAGCGACCTCCGCATGAGATGTTATATCTTTCTTTGCCATTATTTCCCAACTTTATTGCAAAGATAACACTTTTAATCCACACCTGTCAGCGGACGGGGAGGAAAAAATGGTTCACTATATAACACCCTCTTGTCTTATGTCTGCGTATCTCAGGTAGACAGCACTATGGCGCGCACGCGGTCGAAGCGGCGGGCGGCGAGGTCGGCAGGGTCTATCAGGAAGTCGAGCACGCCGCAGTCCATGAAGTTGAGCGCAAAGTCACTGCCCTCACACGAGTCTATCTGCAGGAGTATCTGCCAGTCCTCGTAGGGATGGTCCCAGGTCTCCCACTCACGGTAGGTAGGCTCGGCCATCACAAAGTGGTCTTCCATACTCTCCTCCATCGTACACTCAATCTTCATCTCATGAAACGCCATGGGGATATCATCGTCGTCGATGAGCACCACCTGCTCCATGTCGCGGGTATCTTCAAAGTAGAAGACCCTCACATCGTCGGTATCGCTGATGGCGCTGCCTATGCTGTCGGTGTCAAAGTAGTTGCCCGTGTAGTGGTCTATCTTGGCAAAAAACGACAGCAGTCCCTTGTGGGGCAGCACCCCTTCGGCGTCCATCTGGGCCAGCTCGCTCAGGTCCAGCTGGCACACAAACACATAGGGCACGTCGTCGCCCTCAAAGTCCTTGTACATGGGATAGTCAAATCCGCGTGGAAGGTCGGGGTTGCCCCAGAAGCGCGATGCGCCGGTGGGCAAGGCTTGGTCAACGGTAGATAATTTGAGTCTTACAGGTTTCATTGCGCGTATAATATAATAAGGTGAAACTTGGGTTATATCTTCGAGGCGATGTGCCGACGGTAGACAGACATGCCGGCACGGTCGAGCACCTGGGCTATGTGGTCCAAACGCTGGCGCTGGGTGGTGGCAGGGTCTTCGCGGCTGTTGTCTTCCTGCATGTGCATACTGCCCTGACCCGTCACGGGCAGATACTCGTCCCAGTAGACAGGCACCTGATGGGTGCGACCGTCGCCGCCCCACTTGCTCACATAGGTCACGCGCTTCTCTACGCGGTAGCCATGGGCAAAGACGGTGACGCGCGTATTGCCGTCGGCTTCGCTCTTGGACTGGGTCTTCAGGATGCAGTCGGTCACACAGCGAGGATGCTTGAAGCGGTCCTGACCCCAGAAGTTGGCCAGCGCCTCGTGCTCCCAGAAGGCGCTGCGGCGCTGCATATCGCGGCCATAGATGTCCTGCTGCGAGCGTATCTGCTGATACATAGGCACACAGAGCAGCGGAGCCAGACAGAAATAGATAGCACGGAAGTAGCCGGCATTGAGGGTGTAGAAGTCGCGCTCGGCCTGGTCGTAGTTGTAGTTGTGATACCTGCGGGGGTCCATGTCGAGATCCATGCTCTGGATATGGTCAGAGATGATGGTATTGATCATGCAGTTTTTGCCGAAATCGAAATCATCACCATATCCCACCTCCTGGTCTCTGAGCAGCTTGAGCATGCTGGACTGGGCGAGAGGCGTGAAAAGCATCGCATATTGCTGGTTGTTGTTGCGGTTGCTGGTGTCAAAGGCCACCTCAAACTCCTCATTGGTGAGCATGGCAAAGTCGCTGTTGTCCAGGTCGCGTGCCTTGTTTCTCAGTTTGCGCCGCTTCCACTTGTAGGAGAGCGAGCCCTCGCGGTTGGCCATACCGCTCTGCTGGCGGTAGAACTTCAGGTCAGGGGCAGCTGTGTTGCCATAGATGAGACGGGTCTTCTCGTAGTATTCGGGATAGGGCGCGCTGACGGTGGCTATGAGGGTCTCAGAGTGGTGCACGGTTTGCATCTTGCCGTCCGACCCTCGCTCACGGGTGGTCCAGTGTATGGTCTTCGAGCCCTGATAGGTCTTGCTGCCCATCTCCATCTTGCGCGTACGGCAGAGCACAAAGGGGTTGCCGTTGATGAGTCCGGAGTGGGAGTAGATGACCGAGCGCTCCTTGTTGAACGAGCCGTCCCAGCCATATATCTCCTGCAGGTCGGCGAGCCGCTGGGTGGTGAAGTAAGGGTCAAACTCCAGTCTGGGCACCGTCTGGGTCATCATGCGCATCAGCACATCCCAGTCGTAGAGCCGGTTGAGGGGCTCCATCTGGCGCCACGCCTCAGCCCTGTACTGCTCTGCCTTGTCCTGCAGATTGTCGCGCTCGTCCTTCAACTGCGACAGTCGGGGGTGCACCTTGGCCAGCAGCAGTATCAATGCCACCACCATGGCCAGACCTATGCCCACCACATACCACGAGTCTATCACCTGCCACTGGGAGTAGAGCACCCATCCGCCTACGGCCAGTCCGCACCAGAGGACGACGCATAAGAAGGTGGTCCAGTTGATGCTCGACTTCACCGAACCCAGTTCGTCCTCGGTCATATCCAGCAGACGACAGGTCTCACGGTTGGCAGCCACGTTCACATTGGCCTCGCGGGCGAGCTGGGCAAAGGTCTCCTTGGCTACCTGCTCAAAGCGCGGACGGAACTTGCCTGCATACTCGTCCAGGGGGTCATAGATATCCTCTGTCATAGCCCCCGGCTTAGAAGAACTTGCTGCGGGCCATCTCGCGGGTCTCTGCCGACGCGGTGAAAGGTATACGTGTGGTATATCCCTGTCGTGCAGCCACTATCATCTTGGTAGGCCAGGAGAAGAGGTCGGTGTTCCACTGGGTCACACGGCTGTTGTAGACCGTGCGGGCAGCCGTAATCTCACGCTGCAGATAGTTGTTCTGCTGCATGGCGTCGGCTATGGCCTGGTGGGCCTTCAGGTCGGGATAAGCCTCAACCTGGGGGAAGAGACGGCCACAAGCCATATTGAGCTGGCTGTTGACGTCGCTGCGGTTGGCCTCGTTAACCTTGCCGCCACGCAGGGCAGCAACGGCCTTCATCACGTCCTTGTCCAGGTCTATGGCGCGGTTTACCAGTCCCACCACGTTCTGCAGTATCTGCACGCGCTGCTCCAGATAGTTGTCTATATTGGATGCCTCGGCCTGGATGCGCTGCTCGAGCTTGAGAAAATAGTTGCGCGCCGAAATCTTCATGAAGATGAATACCACTCCTGGCAGCACGCCTGCCACGCAGCCGCCGATGGCCACGGTGGTGGGGTCGGCCAGCTGGTCGCCCATAGCCAGCACGTAGATGAGGGTGAGCAGCGGGAGAGTCACCCACAAGGCTATCTCGAAGAGGGTGGAACGGAAAGTGATGGTCACTGGGAGCTGACGGTCTATCACATGTACATCACGGCCATTGTCGTTGACCGGACCTTGGGTCTCGTCTAATAAGTTTGCCATAATCGTTGAAGGTTATTTAATGATTTTAATTTACGGTTTCTATACCTTATATAATATATTCACTCCTTGATTTCGGTAGATAACAGTTGCAAATATAGCTCTAATCGCCCATAATACAAAAAAAATCGGTCGATTTCGTTCCGGCGGCGCCGTTTTTCTACTTCTTGCGGATGATGGTGAGTCCGTCGCGTATGGGCAGAATGACCTTTTCCACACGGGTGTCGCGGGCTATATAGTCGTTGAAGGTGTCTATGCCGTGGGTCTGGCTGTCTTTGGCGTAGGCGGGGTCTACCACATGTCCGTCCCACAGGGTATTGTCGGCGATGATGTAGCCGCCCTGCCTGATGATGGGCAGCAGCGTGTCGAAGGTCTCGCGGTAGGTGCGCTTGTCGCCGTCGACAAAGGCCATGTCGAACATGATGCCCAGTCGGGGTGCCTCGACATTGGCGTCGCCTATGCGGAAGTCTATGCGGTCGGCCACGGGCGACCCTTCTATCCACTTTCGGGTGAAGTCTTCCATCTCGTCGTTGATTTCAAAGGTATATACCTTGCCGCCCTCGCCCAGTCCCTCTGCCATGCAGATGGCGCTGTAGCCGCTGAATGTGCCCACCTCAAGTATGCGCTGCGGGCGTATCATCTCTACGAGCATCTTGAGCAGACGGCCCTGGAGATGGCCCGAGGCCATGCGGCCGTGCACGGTATGGATGTTGGTGGCACGCCAGAGGCGGTAGAGATAGTCTCCCTCAGGGTCTATATGCTGTCGGATATACTGGTCTATGGTCATTTGGCTTTCAAGGCTTCGATGGCGAGACGATAGGAGTCGAGTCCGAACCCTGCTATCACTCCCCGGCAGGCTGAAGATATCATGGAGTGGTGGCGGAACTCTTCGCGCTGGTGTACATTGCTGATATGCACCTCGACGACGGGTGCCTGGATGGAGCGGATGCAGTCGTGCAGAGCCACACTGGTGTGGGTATAGGCGCCGGCATTGAGCACGATGCCGTCACAGTCGAAGCCCACTTCCTGCATACGGTCTATGAGATAGCCCTCGACATTGCTCTGATAGTAGTCTATCTCTATCTCGGGATAGAGGGTACGCAGATGGGCAAGATAGTCGTCAAAGGAGTCGTGGCCGTAGATGCCTGGCTCTCTGATACCGAGCAGATTGAGGTTGGGGCCATTGATAATTTGTATTTTCATCGTCGTAGCGTATTGGGGGATGATGCTTTTTTTAGAAAAAACCGTTTGATTTGTTTTGACACCATCCCAATTCGTATTAACTTTGTAAACGGCATAGCCGCAAGGCCGTATGCTTGTTGCAAAATTAGCTTAAATCGGGCTAAGTACAAAATAAATCATCCGCTTTTTTCATGTACCACGCCCCATATTGATGCCCATACCTATGACAGAAGACATGCACAGCGCCACTCCAGCTTCGGGCTCACTGACAAGGGCCTATGCCAGGTATCTCAAACTGGAGAAGAACTACTCGCCCAACACCGTGGCTGCCTATCTCACCGATATCGGCCACCTGGTCACCTTCAGCCATGAGCGGGGGGTGAGCATCGACCGCATCGAGCTCTCCGACCTGCAGCAGTTTGTCTGCACGCTGAGAGACATGGGCATCGGGCCGGCGTCGCAGGCAAGGATGATTAGCGGACTGCGCTCGTTCTACAGGTTCATGCTCGTCGACGGACGCATGGACAACGACCCCACCGAGCTGCTCGAGTCGCCGCAGACGGGAGAGCGGCTGCCCGAGGTGCTCACGCCCGAAGAGGTAGACAGGATGAAGGCAAGCATAGACATGAGCACCGCCGAGGGACAGCGCAACCGGGCCATCATCGAGGTGCTCTTCTCCTGCGGACTGCGCGTGAGCGAACTGGTCAACATGAAGCTATCGGCGATATATGCCGAGGAGCGGTTTGTGCGCATCATGGGCAAGGGCAGCAAGGAGCGGCTGGTGCCCATCTCCGACACGGCGCTCCACGAGCTCGAGCTGTGGTATGCCGACCGCTGCCATCTACGCATCAAGCCCGGCGAAGAAGACTATGTGTTTCTCTCACGGCGCGGCAGCCATCTCACCCGCATCATGGTGTTCTACATCATACGCCAGGCGGCACTCGCGGCAGGCATCCACAAGCCCATTTCGCCCCACACGCTGCGCCACAGCTTTGCCACAGCGCTGCTCAAGGGAGGGGCCGACCTGAGAGCCATCCAGGCCATGCTGGGGCATGAGAATATAGCCACCACCGAAATCTATACGCACATCGACACCACCACCCTGCGCGAACAGATACTCAACCATCACCCCCGAAACATCAAGTAAATGAGACACGACAAACTGCAGCGCGAGCTCGACCTGCTGCTACTGATGACCGAGAACAAAAACTACACCGCCGCACAGCTCTGCGACCGTGTAGGCATCTCGCTGCGCAATCTGTATTACTACTTCGACTTCTTCCGCGATGCCGGTTTCAGACTCGTCAAGTCGGGCACCTACTACAGGCTCGACCGCCACTCGCCCTTCTTCCGCAAACTCCACGAGAGCATAGACTTCACCGAGCAGGAGGCTGTGCTGCTGAGACGGCTCATCAGCGGCACCGACGACAACAATGCCCTCGCCGAGAGCATACGCCACAAACTCGACAAGTTCTACGACCTGCGCATACTCACCGACATCACCGCCAACCAGCAGCTCTCCCACAATATAGACAGGCTCTACGAAGCCATCAAGTTCAAGCAGATGGTCAAGATATGCAACTACTCGTCGCCCCACAGCCAGACTGTGACCGACCGCATAGTAGAACCCTTCGCCTTCATGAACGACAATATGGACGTGCGCTGCTACGAACTCAGTACCGGCCTCAACAAGACCTTCAAGATAGCCCGCATGGGCGACGTGGAAATCATAGACATGCTGTGGAGTTACGAAGACCGCCACCGGCAGATGTTTACCGACGCGTTCATGTTCTGTGCCGAAGAGCGCCACCCGGTCAGCATGATACTGGGGCAGCTCTCTGCCAATCTGCTGCGCGAAGAGGTGCCACGCGCCGCAGACTGTATGACACCTCATGATGAGCGACACTTCAGGCTCGACCTCGACGTATGCAGCTACATTGGTATAGGCCGCTTTGTGTTAGGTCTCTACGACGACATCGAGGTGCTGGGCAACGACGAGTTCAAGGAATATCTGCGCCAGCACATAGAGCGCATGTACAGCAAGAGCCACTGACGACCGGGAGGCAATCCCCACTCTCTCTGCCATACTACGCAGAGATATCCTGACAACCGATAAAGAGTCAACCTATCCATAAACCGTTAATACATCAATCTGTTTATTTATGCTCAATGTCTTAGTAATATTAGCTGCCATCGCGCCAGTAGCAGTTGTGATTTGGTACATCTACCGTAAAGACCGCAAGCAACCCGAACCGACGAAGTTGCTCATAAAGGCATTCATCTATGGCATACTCTCGGCACTGCTTACTCTGTTGATAGTCATACCATTTGAAGCGATTGCCGAATTTGCCAATGACGAGGTTTCAAACATAGGCAGCGCCATATTCAATGCCTTCTTTATGGCAGCCATACCAGAAGAGTTGGCAAAGTTGGTAATGCTGTGGCTGTTGTTGAGAAACAACCCATACTTCGACGAGCACTTCGACGGCATCGTATATGCCGTATGTATAGGTATGGGATTTGCCGCTATCGAGAATGTTCTCTACCTTTTCGACAACTACGAGTCATGGATAAGCGTCGGCATAGCAAGAGCCTTGTTTGCCGTTCCAGGTCATTTCCTCGATGCAGTCATCATGGGATTCTATTACTCGCTATGGCATTTCCGAATCTTGCGCAACTGGCAGACATGCGCATTGATACTCGTCGGTCCTATTCTGGCCCACGGCATATACGACAGCATAGTATTCTCCATGAATATAGACGACTCATTAAGCGGCATTCTCCTCCTGCTGTTCATCCTGTTCCTCAACAAACTCAAGAATATATGCAAAAAGCACATCGCTGATTTGGTAAACCACTAAGGTAATAATGACTATAACAATATGAGCATACATTATAATCTCGAGCGTTTCTCCTAAATCACAATTCAGCATCTGCGTCCTTGTGTAAGATGCTATGACAGTTAGAGAAAGGAGTCACCCGGATATCGCCTATACTGATGCTTTCGGCGACGACATCCGACGGCGTATGCTTCCAGACCCTCATCCTGTCGACCAACCTGCATTTGCTCTCGGCCTCTTCGCGATGGCGCAAAGCATCGCTGCGCTCTTGCGGGTCACATTTCCGTGCAAGGAGTTCATGGGCTTTAAGGTCTGCAGCCTGACGGATGACATCATAATAGATGAAGGTATCTGCAAAGATACTGGCAATTATCGGGATTCCAACATTCTTACCCAAGTTATTTTTATAGGATGGCAAACACAGTGACCATAGATAGCCATCCCGAGACCACCTTTGGCGATGAGTATCGGAAGGCGCGGATGCTCGTATCGGATGAAACGCAGATACGTATCGGAAGATACGGAAGCCCGTACCTTCCGATACGAGCCGACAAACATCATCCCGGCGTCGGCAGAGATAGTTATGCGATGACCGGTGGTGTCTTCACTATATATTTCATATATAGCTATATACACCGACAGCGCTGTGGATAACCATGTGGAAAACCTATGTATAACCGCGTGCATAACCTATGCAGATATCCACACTATAGGGGTGCGCGGAGTTCAGGGTGGGATATCCACAGAGAAATTAGACAGTTTTCAGCAAGTTTTCCATACTTTTATATGGTCAAAAGATATAAACTTATTAACTTTGCAAGATATACGCAGATGGTGTATAACTACATTTACTGTTGTCATTCAGCCGATTAATATTAGACACAGGTGTGTATAAGTGACTGCCAAATGTGTATAATGCAAATCTGCAAACAATAAGGCTATAAGTTATCCACTTTTCCACAGTGTATTTAGTTATAGTTTAAGAATAAGGAAATAAGATATAAATAAAAAATATAATAATGATGGTGAATAAAGAGTGGATTGACAAGGGTTGTATAGACGAACCCGTCGAGCAAGGTCTGAATCTCAAACAGGAGATACGCCGCATGTGTAAGGAGAAGGATGCCATCATCCTGGCACATTATTATACAGTAGGCGAGATACAGGAGATAGCCGACTTTGTGGGCGACTCGTTGGCTCTGGCGCGCAAGGCGGCAGAGACCGATGCCAAGGTGATGGTGATGTGTGGCGTACACTTTATGGCAGAGACTTGCAAACTGCTCTCGCCCGAAAAGACAGTGATATGCCCCGACCTCACGGCTGGCTGCTCGCTCGCCGACAGTTGCAAGGCAGAAGACCTGAAGAAGTTCAAGGACGAGCATCCGGGCTATAAAGTGGTGTCGTATGTCAACACCACGGCTGCCGTCAAGGCGCTCACCGACTGTGTGGTGACCAGTGGCAATGCCAAGAAGGTGATAGACACCTTCCCCAAGGACGAGAAGATTATCTTTGGCCCCGACTACAATCTGGGCAACTATATCAACAGTGTCACCGGTCGCCAGATGCTGCTCTGGAACGGCGGCTGCCACGTGCATGAGAAGTTCTCTGTCGACGCCATCGTGCGTCTCAAGGCCGAGCACCCCGACGCCGTGGTTATGGCCCACCTCGAGTGCAAGGCTCCGGTGCTGGCTGTAGCCGATGTCAAGGGCAGCACAGCCACCATGCTCACCTACGCCCAGCAGAGCGACAAGCAGGAGTTTATCGTGGCCACCGAGGCTGGCATTCTGCACGAGCTCGAGCGCACCTGTCCCGACAAGCGCTTCTACCCCGTTCAGCCCGAGATGAGCGAGGGTGTGGGCTGCAGCTGCAACGAGTGCGAATACATGAAGAAGAATACGCTGCTCAAAATCTATAACTCTCTGCGCTACGGATGGCCTACGGTAGAGATAGACCCAGCCATCGCGCGCGACGCCGTCAAGCCCATCGAGAAGATGCTCTCGCTGAGCTGATGCAGCCAGTCACGCTGGGAGACAAAAGATGCGCCAGAATAGCTCATAAGGGCTGTTCTGGCGCATCTCCATTATATAGGTGGTAGTGGAACTGTACAGGTGGTAGACCGAATGCCACTCACGCCTTGATGCCCAAGCATAGGCGTACAAGGCGGTAAGGCTGTCGCTGTGCCAACCGCGCCACGAGGGTGGGCAGATAGATGCCTGCAAGGATATTGAGGGCATAGAAGACCAGGAAAAGGCGCTCGTCGTAGAAGAGACGCTTCCACAGCACCAGCTCAACAAATGCCTGGAAAAACAGCGACATGAGATAAATCTGGTAGATATAGTCGCGGAAACTGCCGAAGAGGCCCGGCAGACGGCGCGCCACGCTCTGCCCCACAGCCACGCACATCACGATGCCTGCAATGGATGTGGCGAGTCCGCCCACGACGCAGTAGGACGCGGCATAGACCGCCACAGTCGCCACGGCAACCAGCGGACTGTCGGTGAAACGGTAGAGACGGTATCTGAAGAAGAAGATGCCGAAGTAGAAATAGACCAGATAGCGGTGCAGGTGATTGATGTAGAACACGTCGGGCAGCACGCTCTCCAAGTCGGCATGATAGATGCCCACGCTGAAGAGCAGCATCGCCACCGAGGCAGTGTGGTTGCGGCATACCGCCACAAAGAGGGGATAGAGCGCCATGAGCATGAGCAGCGTGGCGAGAAACCACAGATGGGCCGAGGGATGCCCTGTAAACCGGTAGAAGCACTCGGCATAGTAGGAGAGCGATAGGGGCACGGGAGTCTTGGCCCAGGCGCCAGCCAGGAGCTTGAACAGATAGTAGAAGGTGACGAAGAAGACAAAGGGGATGGCTATGCGCCGCAGCTTGTCGGCATAGAGTGCCCGGGTGGTCCACTCGCGGCGTATGCGGCTCAGGTAGAGCAGCCCGCCCGAGGTGAAGATGAAGAAGGGCATGCGTATGGGAGTGAAAATGGTGGGCAGGGTGGTGCAGAGGCTGTGGTTCTCGCCGGTGGCCATATCGACCAGCTGCACATGAAACATCACCACCAGCACGATGCTCAGCCCGCGCATCAGGCTCAGCCACTCCAGTCGTTCAGAAGGATGGTTGCTCGGCGGCATAGACACCTCAGTTTACGATGGCTATCTTGCACACGGTGCCCTTGCTGCCGTCGGCAGTGGCAGTCTGCACCATATACACTCCGCTCGCCACGCGGCGACCCTTGAGGTCGCATCCGTTCCACTCGAAGGTACCGCCATTGCTGCGGCCCTGGGCTACGAGCGTGCCCGAGGCGGTGACTATCTTGACATCGGCATTGTAGCTCAGCCCCACGATGGTGATAGGGCCGGTATAGTCTGGGTTCACGGGGTTGGGATAGGCATAGGTGTTGTCCTTGTTCATCTCGTCCACGGGCTCGGTGGCTCCGCTGCTGTAGGAGCAGAGTCCCTTGTCGGTGCCGATAAACACCTCGCCGGTGGCGGGATTGATGGCCATCGCCTGGATATTGTCAGAGAGCAGCTTGCTGTTGGTCTCGGTGAAGTGGGCTATCTGGGTCATGCAGTCGGCACTGATGAGATAGATGCCGTTGCCGTAGGTGCCCATCCACTTGCGTCCGCCGCCGTCGATGACGATGCACGAGATGTTGACGCCATCGAGCAGATAGTCGGCATAGTTGGTGCCATCGTTGCGGGGCACCTTGACCTGCTCGAATACGGGCGACTGCGAGGTTATCTCGCTGGGCGAGAGTCGCAGAGGGCCCACATTGGTGCCTATCCACATCTGATGGTCCTTGTCTTCGGCCACGCAGTGTACGTATTCCACGTTGACCGTGGTGCCGTCTTGGTTGATGAAGGAGGTATAGCTGTTGATGGCATCGCTCGAGGGCTGGTAGCAGAAGAGGCCGGTCTTCTTCCAGCTGTCGTTGACAAACCACATGAGGCTGCGGCTGTCGAAGGTGATGTTGCGCAGATTGGTCAGCGACTTCAGAGGTTCCTTGTAGAGTGATATCCACTGTCCGTCGGTGCCCAGACGTATGATGTTCTTCTCCTTGTTGATGCTGTTGAGCGCCCAGAGATTGCCCTCGGTGTCGAACTTGACATCATGCACCACCACATACATCTTGTCGTCGGGATAGGTGGGCGAGAGGGCGCTGTTGTCATAACTGTAGTGACGCACAAACCGCCGGTCGCTGAACTCGTAGATACCCGTGCGGCCCGAGACAAACACGTGGTTGGCATCGCGTGGGTCTACATCGATGGCATTGATGTCTTCAAAGTAGCCGTCGCCCAGTATACTGTTGATATCATCCTGATAGACCTCCCAGTTGCTGCCGTCGTAGACCTGGATGCCACCAGGCAGATGCAGGTCCTGGCTCACGGTGTAGCCTCCCCCCACGGTGTAGAGACGGCCGTCATAGAAGCGCAGACAGCCGAAGTTGTTGTACTTGAGTCCGCCACGGTTCAGGTCTTTCACCATGTCGAGCAGCTTGCTGTCGGGCGTCTCCCAGATATCGCTGTAAGCCCGGGCGTAGGTCCAGTTGGCTGGGTCCATCATGTTGGTACCGAGTGCGGCGCGGTAGATGCCCTTACCGCGCTGGGCAGCATAGAGATAGCCGCCTTCTACATAGCTGTATGCCACGGGGGTATGCAGATTGTAGGTCTCGCTGACCTCGGCGTTCTTCACATTGACCTTGACGATGCCGAAACCGGTGGAGAGATAGGCGTAGACGCCGTCGATACATACGTGGTTGATGGTCTTGTCCTCGGTCATGGCCTTGCGGTAGTAGTCGGGCAGATTGGTGATGTCGTCGTTGTTGCGCCCGCTCATCAGGTCGATGTTCTGGTTGCTGTAGACGATGACCAGCCTTGCTGCCTGCTGGCACCAGGCGATATGGCTGATGGCGCAGTCGCTCAGTCCGTTGCACTTGTCAAAGGTGCGCACCTCGCCGTCGGCGGTATTGTAGGTGAAGAGATTGCCCGAGGCAAGCACATAGAGTCTCTTGCCGCCCTGCTCTATCCGGGTGATGTCGTGATAGGCCATATATGCCTTCCACAGACTGTTGTCGGCATGGGCGAAGACTGCCGCGATGGCAAGGAGCATGGTGAGGATATAGCGTTTCATAACCGAGAGTGTCGAGGGTGAGTTACTGTTTGAGATAATCGGCGAGTTTGGCCACGGCTCTGGCGCGGTGTGATATGCGGTTCTTGACCTCGTCGCCCAGGGCGGCAAAGCTCTCGTCGTAGCCTTCGGGGACGAAGATGGGGTCGTAGCCGAAACCGCTGCTGCCCTGCTTCTCCTTGGCGATGGTGCCGCGCACGATGCCTTCGAAGAGGGTGTAGTCGGCTATGTCGCTCTTGCGGGCCAGACAGATGACGGTGCGGAACTGCGCCCTGCGGTCGTCTTTGTCCTTGAGTCGGGCGAGCAGCTTCTGCATGTTGGCCTCTGAGTCGTGGTCGGTGCCGTCGGCATAGCGCGCCGAGTGTACGCCGGGTTCGCCGCCGAGGGCAGTGACCTCCAGACCGGTATCGTCGGCAAAGCAGTCGTAGTCGTAGTGCTCGGCTATGTAGCGTGCCTTCTGGATGGCGTTGCCCTCCAGGGTATTGGCGGTCTCGGGTATGTCTACGTGGCAGTCGATGTCCCGGAGCGACAGTACCTTGAACCTGTCGCCGAGGATGGCACGTATCTCGTCGAGCTTGTGTGAGTTGTTGGTGGCAAAGACTATCGCCCTGCCCTGCTGCTCCACCTCGGCAGCGCTGTGGGCGGTGTGTGATGATGGGTTCATATCATTCATTTTCTTGTTGCTGCTGTTGCAGTTCTTGCTCGTGTTCCTTATTCTTCTTGATCTTGACCTTGATGGGGTCAAAGCCCTCGCCATAGACACCGATGACGCTGCTCTGGCTGACGAAGGCGCGTGGGTCTATCATCTTGATGAGTCGGAAGATGAGCACACTCTCGCGCTTCTTGGCCAGGAGACAGATGACCTTCATCTCCTTGCCCGTATACCATCCGTGACCGTCGAGGATGGTCAGCGTGTGGTCGGTCTTGCGCGTGATGGCTTCGGCTATCTTCTTGTAGTCCTTGGAGAAAATCATAAACTGTACCGACTGGCGCTGTACGTTCATCACGTAGTCTATCATAGTACACTCGATGACCATCGTGCATAGACCGAAGACCACCATCTGGCATCGCTGTGGAAACTCACCAAAGGTATCGATGGCAAGACAGCTGCTGATGATGACGAGGTCGACCATGATGAGTCCCTTGCCGAGCGAGACATTGAAGTGCTTGTTGACTACAGCGGCAATGATGTCGGTGCCGCCGGTGCTGCCGTTGTTCAGGAAGACTATGGCAAGTGCCGTACCGGTGAGCATACAGCCGATGATGAGCGACATGAAATCGTTGCCTTCGCCCATGAGCTTGTAGAACGTGCCGTCGGGCTGTTCCACTACCTTCTGAGCCAGGTCGAGCATCACGGTTATCACCACCGTGGCATAGATGGTCTTGGTGAGAAACTTGATGCCCAGCTCCTTCAGTGCCGCCACGATGAGCAGGGCGTTGATGATGAAGAATGTCCACTGCACTGGGAACTTGGTGGCATAGAAGATGATGGCTCCGATACCCGCGATGCCTCCGGTCACGATTTGATAGGGAAGCAGGAATACGGTGAAACCGAAGGTGTAGAGCATGAGTCCGAGGGTGATGTTGAAGTAGTCCTTCGTCTCCTGCCAGATCATATTACGGTCGATTGTCATAGGAGTTATAGTTGCATTGTTGTTTACTGTTTGTCTCTAAGCAAAAGAAGTCGTCGTCTTGCACACGCCGGGTTGTGGTGTGTGCAAGCGGCAACTTCCTCTGATGTAGTATTCTTGGTGTGCGTTGCCGCCCGATTACTTCACGACGACATTCACAATCTTCTTGGGCACTACGATTACCTTCACCACCTGCTTGCCGTCGATATACTTCTGGCTCAGCTCGTCGGCGAGCACTGCCTGCTGTATGGCATCGTTGGTGGCATCGGCGGCAAACTTCTTCTGGAAGCGGGCCTTGCCGTTGAAGGAGATGGTGAGCTGCACCTCGCTCTCTACCAGGTATTGCTCGTTGCATACGGGCCACTGGGCGTCGCATACGCTGCCCTTCATGTTGAGCCGGCTCCACAGTTCTTCGGCGATATGGGGCGCGAAGGGAGCGATGAGCACGGTCAGGATGGTGAGCAGCTCGCGGTTGTAGCACTTCTGCTGTCCCAGCTCGTTGACGCAAATCATAAAGGCAGAGATGGCAGTGTTGTATGAGAAGTTTTCGATGTCGGCGGTCACCTTCTTGATGAGCTTGTGCACACTTTTAAGGCTCTCTTTCGAGGGCTCGTCGTCGTTGACGCGGAACTCGTCGGTGCGGGGGTCGAAGTAGAGGTTCCACAGCTTCTTGAGGAAGCGGTGGCAGCCGTCGATACCATTGGTATCCCAGGGCTTGCTCTGCTCTACAGGACCGAGGAACATCTCGTAGAGACGCAGTGTGTCGGCGCCGTACTGCTCGACGATCATGTCGGGGTTGACCACATTGAACATGGACTTCGACATCTTCTCTATGGCCCATCCGCAGACGTACTTGCCGTCTTCGAGCACAAACTCGGCGTTGGCAAACTCGGGGCGCCATGCCTTGAAGGCTTCGGTGTCGAGCACGTCGCCATGCACGATGTTGACATCGACGTGGATAGGTGTGACGTCATACTGGTCCTTCAGACCGAGCGACACAAAGCGCGGAGCGGCACTGTGGTCGTCGCTGTTGATGCGGTATACGAAGTTGGAGCGACCCTGTATCATACCCTGGTTGATGAGTTTCTGATAGGGCTCTTCCTTGCAGGTCACATTGTAGTCGTGCAGGAACTTGTTCCAGAAGCGCGAGTAGATGAGGTGGCCTGTGGCGTGCTCGGTACCACCCACATAGAGGTCCACATTCTGCCAGTAGTCGTTGGCTTCACGGCTTACCAGCTCGTGGTCGTTGTGGGGGTCCATGTAGCGCAGATAGTAGGCGCTCGAACCGGCAAATCCGGGCATGGTGTAGAGCTCGATGGGGAATACGGTCTTGCCGTCGATGAGCTCCTTGTCTACCACCTGGTTGTTCTGGGTGTCCCAAGCCCATTTTCTGGCGCGGCCCAATGGAGGCTCGCCGCTCTCGGTGGGCTCGTACTTGTCTATCTCGGGCAGCTCGATGGGCAGATACTGCTCGGGTATCATGTAGGGAATGTCGTCCTTATAGTACACGGGGAAGGGTTCGCCCCAGTAGCGCTGGCGAGAGAAGATGGCGTCGCGCAGACGGTAGTTGACCTTGACGCGGCCCAGACCCTTTTCGGTCACATAGCGCTTGGTGGCAGCGATGGCCTCCTTGACGGTGAGTCCGTTGAGCGAGAACTCGGTCTGCTTGCCCTCTACGGGCGAGTTGCACACGATGCCCTCCTTGGCGTCGTAGCTCTGCTCGCTCACGTCGGCACCCTCTATCAGCGGGATGATGGGCAGCGAGAAGTGCTTGGCAAAGGCGTAGTCGCGAGAGTCGTGGGCGGGAACTGCCATGATGGCGCCGGTGCCATAGCCCGCCAGCACATACTCAGAAACCCAGATGGGCAGAGCGTCGCCTGTCAATGGGTTGATGGCATACGAACCGGTAAACACGCCAGTGACCTTGCGGTCTGACATACGCTCCAGTTCGGTGCGCTTCTTCACATAGGCGAGATACTCCTCGACCTCGGCCTGCTGCTCGGGGGTGGTCACCTGGGCCACATATTCGCTCTCGGGAGCAAGCACCATAAAGGTGACGCCAAACATGGTGTCGGCACGGGTGGTGAAGATGGTGAAGCGTACATTGCTGTCCTTGACGCTGAACTGGACTTCGGTTCCTTCCGAACGGCCTATCCAGTTGCGCTGCGTTTCCTTCATCGAGTCGGTCCAGTCTACAGTCTCCAGACCGTCGAGCAGACGCTGGGCGTAGGCCGACACGCGCAGACACCACTGGCGCATCTTCTTCTGTACCACGGGATAGCCGCCGCGCACGCTCACACCCTCTACCACCTCGTCGTTGGCCAGCACGGTGCCCAGTCCGGCACACCAGTTGACCATAGTCTCGCCCAGGTAGGCTATGCGGTAGTTCATGAGCGTCTTCTGCTGCTCGTGCTCGTTCATGCTCTTCCAGTCGCGGGCAGAGAAGACAAGCTCTTCAGAGCAGGCCACATCCATGCCCAGTGTGCCGTTGTCCTCGAAGTGCTCGATGAGCTTGCTGATGGGCTGGGCCTTCTGCAGGGTGTTGGAGTAGTAAGAGTTGAACATCTTCTCAAAGGCCCACTGGGTCCAGTGGTAATATCCGGGGTCGCAGGTGCGCACCTCGCGGTCCCAGTCGAAGCAGAAACCTATCTTGTCGAGCTGCTGGCGGTAGCGGGCAATATTGTTGACGGTCGTGATGGCAGGATGCTGACCCGTCTGGATGGCATACTGCTCGGCGGGCAGACCGTAGGCGTCGTAGCCCATAGGGTTGAGCACGTTGAAGCCTTGCAGACGCTTGTAGCGGGCAAAGATGTCTGACGCGATATAGCCCAAGGGATGGCCCACGTGGAGTCCGGCGCCCGAGGGATAGGGGAACATGTTGAGCACATAGAACTTCTTGCGGTTCTCGTCCTCAGTTACCTTGTAGGTGTTCATCTCCACCCAGTTTTTCTGCCACTTCTGCTCTATTTCTCTGAAGTTATATTCCATGTCGTTATCCAGTTTGTGTTACTTGTTCAGTTTCCAGGTCACACCGTCTTTGGTGTCTTTGATTTCAAAACCGTCGGCGGCAAGCTCGTCGCGTATTTTGTCGCTCGTGGCCCAGTCCTTATCGGCCTTGGCCTTGGCGCGCAGCTCGAGCACCATGTCGACCACCTTGCCATAGGCTTCCTCGCGGGCATCGTTGTTCATACCCTTCTCGCTCTTCAGACCCAGCAGGTCGAAGGCAAACAGCTGCATCGTAGACGAGAGCTCGGCGAGGTCGTCGGCAGAGATGGTAGCCTTGTGGTCGATGAGGGTATTGATGACGTGGCAAGCCTCGAAGAGATAGCTTATCACGAGGGGAGTCATGAAGTCGTCGTTCATGGCGTCGTAGCACTTCTGGCGCAGCGCAGCCACAAACTTGTGGGTCTCGGCGTCGCTCTCCTTGCCAGCCTGGATGCGCTCCATATCGGTAATGCCGTTGATGAGTCGCTCCAGACCCTTCTCCGAAGCCTTCAGAGCCTCGTTGGAGAAGTCTACAGTGCCACGATAGTGGGCAGAGAGGATAAAGAAGCGGATGGTCATCGGCGAGTAGGCCTGGTCGAGCGAAGCGTGGTCGCCGGTGAAGAACTGCTCGAGGGTGATGAAGTTGCCGAGCGACTTGCCCATCTTCTGGCCATTGATGGTAATCATGTTGTTGTGCATCCAGTAGTGCACCATCTGGTCGCCCTGACTGGCCACAGCCTGGGCTATCTCACACTCGTGGTGGGGGAAGATGAGGTCCATGCCGCCACCGTGGATGTCGAAGTGGTCACCCAGATACTTGCGGCCCATGGCGGTACACTCGCAGTGCCAGCCGGGGAAACCGTCGCTCCAGGGACTGGGCCAGCGCATGATGTGCTCGGGCTGGGCCTTCTTCCACAGGGCAAAGTCCACCTGGTTGTGCTTCTCGTCGGTGCCGGCGAGGTCGCGCGAGTGGTTGATGACATCCTCCAGATTGCGGCCCGAAAGGATGCCGTATTTATGGTCTTTGTTGTATTTCTCTACATCGAAGTACACAGAGCCGTTGCTCACGTAGGCATAGCCGTTGTCAAGAATCTGCTGCACCAGCTGCTCCTGCTCGATGATATGGCCCGTGGCGTGGGGCTCGATCGAGGGAGGAAGCACGTTGAGCATATCCATAGCCTGGTGGTAGCGGTTGGTATAGTGCTGGGCTATCTCCATAGGCTCGAGCTGCTCCAGTCGGGCCTTCTTCTCTATCTTGTCGTCGCCCTCATCGGCGTCGTGCTCCAGATGGCCCACGTCGGTGATGTTGCGCACATAGCGCACCTTGTAGCCCAGATGCTTCAGGTATCTGAAGAGGATATCAAACGTGATGGCGGGGCGGGCGTGGCCCAGATGGGGGTCGCCATATACGGTGGGGCCGCACACATACATGCCCACGTTGGGGGCATGCAGAGGCTTGAAGGCCTCCTTCTTGCGCGTCAGCGTGTTATAAATCAATAATGTTTGTTCCATTTTAGCTAAAATATTGTTGACTGCAAAGTTACTGATAAATGCCGATAAATACGAATAAACTCCCCTTTAATTTAATAAGGTGTACCGCATAAGCGCAATTCCCCTACCCCACAGCCGCCCTCATAGCCATCCCGCTGCGCACACCATCCCTCACGCCTGCCGTGCCCACCACTCCGCTGCGCACCACATATCTCTCGCTGCGCATCCACATATCTCTCGTTGCGCATCCCCATCGTGCCCCTGTCGTGCCCATCCGCTCTGCTTGCCATACTCTTCATTCAACTTACTGTGCCAATCATCCAGCTGCGCACCTCTTTAATCTTGTTTCCGCGCTTTATTTTCACTAATTCAGGGCATGATATTATCATAGCGAACACAGATATCCATATTTCGCGTCCCGATTTCCCCACCAAGCTGCTCTCCACCTCTCCCGAAACAAGGGAAAAAACGAAAAAAGTGGCGATAACGTGCGAAAATGGTACTTTTCAGCTGCCTTTTCGCACACTATCGCCACTTTTTAGACCATTTCAGTCGTTGTCAAACAACTCGTTCATATCCAGTTTCACCGTCATTTGATCGCTGTAAGCTCCTTGCGTCATGCCAAACGTGGTTATCATAGTGGGTATAATCGACTTGTGGGTTTCGGTCTCTGCACGGAAAGTGTCGCGGCGGTGCATGATTCGCAGATATTCGTCCTTGTCCAGGGTGTATAGTGCCTCACTGTATTTGACTTCACACAGATTAATCATACTGTCGGACCTATCGATGATGATATCTATCTGTGCCGCATCTTTACTCTTCCTGCTGCGCCATGAGTAGTATTCGGTGGCAACGCTCGCGATGCCCAGTGCCCTCTTTATCTGTGGTATATGGGCTTTGCATATACGCTCATAGGCGAGCCCGTACCATGTATTCACTTCGGGCGTGCCCACATGCTGGCTCCAGTAGTGCTGGTTGGTGTGGCCTTTAGTCACAAAAGTATTGTAGAAGATGGTGTAGAAGTCTGTGAGCTGATAGAGGGCCGAGTTGGTGTTGATCTTCTTCTCTCTGACATTGTTTTTGGAAATGAAGTCACAGTACACCAGGTCGTTGAGCATATCCCCTAACCTTCCGTTGTTGCTTTGCTTCAGTTCTTTGGCCATCTGAGCGCGCGTCATGCCCTGCGGATGCTTGGCGAGGATATTGATGATTTCCACATAGGGTGTGCTGTTGCGAAACAACGAGGCAAAGAGGCGTCTGTATTCTTTGGCCAGCTCTGCATTCTCCCCGAAGAAGAGTCTGTCGATGCCTATTGCCGGACTCTCGTTCTTCTCAAAGAGGCTCATGTAGTAAGGCACACCGCCCACAGCCATGTAAGCCTGCATGATGCTCAGTCGCTGCCATGGAAATCCATTGGTATGGAAGTATTCTTCGGTTTCGGCGAGGGTAAAGGGATGCAAGGGTATCTCATGGGTAATCCGGTCGTGCAGGCCGCCATGATTGTCTATCACATTGCGCACCATCCACGACGTGGCGCTGCCACATATAATCAGCATAATCTCTGATTGCCAGTTGGCCCAACTGTTCCAGAAATGCCCGAGGGCATTTACAAAACCGGCTTTGGGCGTGTCGAGACACGGGAGTTCGTCGATAAATATCAGGCAGCGCCTTCCGGGCGTTATCTTCTCGGCAAGCAGCTGGCGCAGAGCCACAAAGGCATCCATCCAGTTGGTGTTCTTCCTTCCTTTATATCCATTCAACTTCATTGCAGCATGAAAAGCGGTCATCTGTTCGGCCTTGCTGCCTTCCAGCACGCCCGTCATGTCAAAGTCAAACTGTCCATTGAAGCGCTGACGGATAAGAAAAGTCTTTCCCACACGTCTTCTGCCATAGAGAGCCACAAACTCGGCTTTGCCCGAATGGTAGTATCTATCCAGCAGGGCAAGCTCCTTTTTTCTACCGATAATCTTGACTGTCGCCATATTACTCGTTTTAGGTTAAAACTATGTTTCTGACGGTGCTAAGTTACGTAAAAAAAACGGAAAAAGTGGCGATAGTGTGCGAAAATGGTACTTTTCAGCTGCCTTTTCGCACACTATCGCCACTTTTTTGCCATTTCCATCCTATTTTGGGCATATTCCCCACCCCCCTCCTTTAGCTTTGCGTTGAGCCGGGAAGCAGAGGGCTTGCGCCAGAGAAAGGTCGGGATAATTCGGGCTGACCATATCAACTCCGGGGGTGACAAAAGAGAAGAGGTGTATCTGCCTGATAGTTGCAGATACACCTCCAATATCGATGAGAGATGGCTCTTACTTCACAGTGACAAGATAGTAATTCTTCTTGCCGCGCTGTACGAGGAGGTACTTGCCGTCAATGACCTAATGAGGGAAAATCAATAATATTCAGCATCAAATCATAGCTGTCTCTCATACCATGATAATTAATGTAATTGCCACATATTTCTCCTAAAAAAGCCTCCAAAAATGTTATGTTTCTATCTAAAAGACAAGAAATCGTTGTTGGAAAGTTTTTTTCTCGACTTAATGCTTGCACAATTCATATTATCTTTCTATATTTGCAGTGCTAGAACCCGCCAAGCCTCTCAACGATGCTCAAATGTGCGGGTCGTTTTTTTTATTAACCATATGTCAAATACTATACCGTTCACCAAGGGCTATTCATCGCCACATGACCTCGTCTCGTTGCTGCAATCAAGAGGTCTTTCCATTTCCGACACATCGAAGGCGGAACATTACTTGGAGCATATCGGCTATTACCGTCTCTCTGCTTATATGTATCCATTGCTCAAGATGCCGAAAGAGCGTCATATATATAAACCCGATGCGACATTCAGCAAGGTAATGATGTTGTATCGATTTGATAAAAAGCTGCGTCTATTATTGTTTAATGATCTTGAGAAGATTGAAATTGCTGTGCGTAGTGCGATAGTCAACATCGGTAGTTCAATGACAGGTGCCCCCTTCTGGATAACAGATTCCGCTAACTTTGTCAGCTCCACAAAGTTTCAAAAGACAATAGATTTGATAGACCATGAGCTTCGCAAATCAAAAGAGGAATTCATTATCCATTTCAAGGAGACATATTCTGACCCATATCCACCAGCATGGATTGTTTCAGAAATACTTCCTTTCGGTATCATCACAAACATATACAGCAACATCAAGGATAAGAAGATAAAGAAAAGAATCTCTCAATCATTTGGGCTGCAAATAGCGCCATTTGAATCTTGGCTGACTATTGTGACACTGACAAGGAATGCATGTTGCCATCACTCGAGAGTTTGGAACAAGCACAATACTATCCGTCCAATGGTACCTAATAGGATGGTCTATCCTTGGATTACGCTTCAGACGGATTCGCTTCGCATCTACTATAATATATGTATCATTAAGTATTTCTTGGATGTCATATCTCCAAACAATGATATGCTTCAGAAGATGAAGACGTTATTTGCAGATTATCCAGAGGTAGATTTGAATGCACTTGGTTTCCCTCAAGGATGGGAAAATGAGCCACTCTGGAGATAACAATATTAGGATAAAGCCTGCTGTCTGTGATGTCTTCACCGTCAGTAGGCTTTACTTTTCATAGATTCGGCATTTACTCATCAAAAAAGCGTGGCTCGGAGACTCCGGACCACGCTTTGGGCTATCTATATTTATGTTCTTACTTCACAGTGACAAGATAGTAGTTCTTCTTGCCGCGCTGTACGAGGAGGTACTTGCCGTCGATGAGGTCGTCGGTGGTGATGACCTGGTCAAAGGCTGTGAGTTTCTCCTTGTTGAGCGATACGCCGCCACCCTGTACGAGCTTGCGCATCTCGCCCTTGCTGGCGAAAATCTTGACATCGTCGCGGGTGAAGAGCTCTACGGCGGGCTGACCCAACTGGTCCTTGGCGAGGGTGAAGTGGGGCACTCCGGCGAAGACATCGAGCAGTGTGGCCTCGTCGAGTTTCTGCAGGTTCTCCTTGGTGGCTTTGCCGAAGAGGATGTTGCTGGCCTCGATAGCCATCTGCAGGTCTTCCTCTGAGTGTACCATTACGGTAACCTCTTCTGCCAGACGACGCTGCAGCACGCGGCGGCCTGGGTCCTGACGGTGCTCGTCGATGAGCGCCTCGATGGTCTCGCGGTCGAGCGAGGTGAATATCTTGATGTACTTCTCGGCTTCCTCGTCGCCCACGTTGAGCCAGAACTGGTAGAAGGCGTAAGGCGTGGTGCGGTTGCGGTCGAGCCAGATGTTGCCGCTCTCGGTCTTGCCAAACTTCTTGCCGTCGGCCTTGGTGATAAGCGGACAGGTGAGGCAGTAGGCTTCGGCCTCAGAGCCCAGGGTGCGACGTATGAGTTCGGTACCTGTGGTCATGTTGCCCCACTGGTCGTTACCGCCGAGCTGGAGCTGCACTCCGTGTCTCTGGTAGAGGTAGAGGAAGTCGTAGCCCTGGAGCAGCTGGTAGGTGAACTCGGTGAATGAGAGTCCGTCGCGGGCCTCTCCGTTGAGTCGCTTCTGCACGCTGTCCTTGGCCATCATATAGTTTACGGTGATGTGCTTGCCCACCTCGCGTGCGAAGTCGAGGAAGGTGAAGTCCTTCATCCAGTCGTAGTTGTTGACCATCTCTGCCTTGTTGGGCTCGTTGCCGTCGAAGTCGAGGAATTTGGATACCTGGTTCTTGATGGCTTCCTGGTTGTGGTAGAGGGTGTCGGCGTCGAGCAGATTGCGCTCCTGGCTCTTGCCCGATGGGTCTCCAATCATACCCGTGGCACCTCCCACGAGCAGGTAAGGCTTGTGGCCGCAGCGCTGCAGGTGTCGCAGCATCATGATGCCACAGAGGTGGCCTATATGGAGTGAGTCGGCGGTGGGGTCGGTGCCCAGGTATGCCGATACCATCTGCTTCTGCAGAAACTCTTCGGTACCTGGCATTATCTGCGCCAGCATACCGCGCCATTTCAGTTCTTCTACAAAGTTTTTCATTCTGTTTATGTTTTTGTTCGTTGTTTCTGTCTTGGTCTCTAAGGCACGGGGTCGTAGCCCGAACCGCCCCAGGGATGGCATCTCAGTATGCGACGCACGGCGAGCCAGAGTCCGCGTATGGGCCCGTGCTTGACGATGGCTTGTCGCGCATATTCAGAGCATGTGGGGGTAAATCGGCATGATGCCGGAGTGAATGGGGTGATACATTTCTGGTAGAAAAGTATGGGTAAAAGCAAGAGCCATGTCAGCGCCTTTACCATCCAGCGGCCTATAGACTTGATGGCGTTCATAGACATTCGCTGATACGGGTCAGGAGTCTGACCATACGGTTTTCTACCTCAGAGGAGGGGTATTTCTCATTGGTGAGCCACACGAAGGCCATGGCTACGGATTCGTGGTCGTCGGTGAGGTTCTGGGTAATCATCGACTTGTGGCGTCGGAAAGCCTCGCGCACCTGTCTCTTCACCCTGTTGCGGTCTACGGCATGCTTGAAGTAGCGCTTGGGAACGCTCACGAGCATCGCGGCACGGGGCTGGTCGTCGACGATGGTGCGCTTCATAAACACAACTCTCAGCGGAAACGCCGTCATCGAACGTCCGTTTCCTGTAAAGAGCTCGTTTATCAGCTTCTTGCTGCATATACGCTCTTCCTTGGATAGCGTGAATCTTTCAGCAGCCGACATGGGTATGGTTGTGCTTATTTGCTGTTGCTGAGATATGCCTTGAGGGCGCTGGTCATTGACGGATGTTCCTTGCTGGGGGCTGCCAGATCGAGGCGCAGACCCTCATCGGTGATGGTCTTGGCGGTGGCAGGACCGAAGGCGGCTATCTTGATGTCGCCCTGCTCGAAGTCGGGGAAATTGCTCTTGAGCGCCTTGACGCCGGTAGGACTGAAGAACACCAGCATGTCAAAGTCAAACTTCTTCTTCTCCTCCTCGCTGAAGTCGTTGCTCACGGTGCGATACATCACACACTCCTGGTGGTGCAGCTTCTTCTCGTTGAGCATCTTCTCGACGTCGTCGTTGTGTACGTCGCTCATCGGCACGAGATACTTTTCGGTCTTGTGCTTTACCATGAGAGGGATGAGGTCCTTGATTTTACCAGTATTGGTGAAGAATACCTTGCGCTTGCGATACTGCACATATTTCTGTATGTACAGGGCTATAGTCTCGAGCACGCAGAAGTACTTCATGTCCTCGGGGATGGTGATGCGCATCTCCTTGGCCAGCTTGAAATAGTTGTCTATGGCATGGCGCGAGGTGAAGACCACAGCTGTATAATCGAGGAGGTTTATTTTCTGCTGACGAAACTCTTTTGCGGTTAATCCCTCAACCTTGAAGAATGGGCGAAAGACACACTCTACTCCATAGTCTTTCTCTATGTCGTAATAAGGGGATTTTTCACTGGATGGTTTTGGCTGTGAGATTAAAATTTTCTTCATTATTTTGTCCTAAAAATTTATTTTCAAATACCCGTTGATTATCGTCAGTCCTCCCCAAAGCATCAGTAGAGGTACTATTTCAAGGGCACAAAAGTACAAAATTATTTGGAAACTAAGGGAATTCTTACTGAAAAAAATGATAAACTGCTTGCAAAGAGTCAGTATTTTGGCAGATGCGATGGTCAAGCCTACATAAAAGAGCGTGAAATAGACGGGCATTTCAAAGAAAGTCTGCAGCATGACTACAGGGAATAACACCACGCCTTCGGTGGCTGCCACGAAGAGGTTGGACTTCTGAATCTGTAAATTTTCTTTACTGCCGAAGAACGTCCAGTTGACCACCCACGACAGGGCGGTTTTGACCAGAAAATAGGCCATGATTACTGCCACATAAATGGCTATCACCTGATAGGTTTCTATCATGAATGTTTCGCCTATTCGGGTGCGGGTGTAGAAGAAGAAGCTCAGTGCCAGCATCAGGCAGGTCTGTATCATCAGCGCCACCTGGAATCTTATCTCGCTGGAGGTCTCGGGGATGACGGTGGTGTTGTCGCTGTGATTGGTGTAGAAGAATTTCTTTACCTGGCGCATAAAGAAACCCTTGCTCTGGGTGAAGGCTACCATGATGAGTACGAATCCACCCAGGAGGATGCTCACGAAGAAGTCGTCGTTGGCGATGGTGTAGGGCACAGGCGTGCCTGCCACTCCCAGTCGGCCCCCCCGCAGCTCGGGATGAAAAAGGGAATCCTTCGCGAAGAAGGATTCCTTATAATATTGTGGCAGACTGAACTTCTTGTAGCTCTTCCCCGCAGGCCAGCCAGGCAGATGGAGCGTGTCGGGACACTGGCTCCATGTGATTTTGCATGGCTTGATGTTGGCCCTGATGGCAGAGTCCATCTGGGCGGGCGTAGCCGTGCGCGGCAGCCAGCTCAGCACCTCGGCGGGGGTGAGCTCGTGATGGGCCGCGGGCTGCTGTGTGGCAGCCGTGTCCATCGTGTGGGTCAGCGTATCAGTCTGCTGTTGCATCATTTCAGGTCGAACGCTTTACGGATGTTGTCCACGCTGTCGAGCTTTTCCCATGTGAAGAGCTCCACATCGATGGTACGTGTCTCGTGATAGTGGCTGGTGAAGGTCTTGGTCACCACCTCGTTCTTGCGACCCATGTGTCCGTAGGCTGCAGTCTCCAGATACATGGGCTGGCGCAGCTTGAACTTGCGCTCGATGGCCTTGGGGCGCAGGTCAAACATCTCCTTGATTTTGGCGGCTATCTCGCCGTCGCTCATAGCCACGTGGCTGCGTCCGTAGGTGTTTACATATACGCTCACGGGCTCTGCCACGCCGATGGCGTAAGCCAGCTGCACGAGCATCTCATCGGCCACTCCGGCAGCCACCATGTTCTTGGCGATGTAGCGGGCGGCATAGGCAGCCGAGCGGTCTACCTTGCTCGAGTCTTTGCCAGAGAATGCGCCACCGCCGTGGCCGCCCTTGCCACCATAGGTGTCGACGATAATCTTGCGGCCGGTAAGACCGGTGTCGCCGTGGGGACCGCCGATGACAAACTTGCCGGTGGGGTTGACGTAGTACTTGATGTCGTCGCCGAAGAGCGCCAGCACCTTCTCGCTGTGTATCTGGGCTTTGACGCGGGGCATGAGTATGTTGAGCACATCTTCCTTGATGCGGGCCAGCATGCGGTCGTCGTCATCGTCGAACTCGTCGTGCTGGGTGCTCACCACGATGGTATCGATGCGCTGGGGCACGTTGTCGTCGCTGTATTCCACGGTGACCTGACTCTTGGAGTCGGGGCGCAGATAGGTCATCTCCTTGCCTTCCTTGCGTATGTCGGCGAGAGTGGTCATGATGAGGTGGGCCAGGTCGAGCGAAACGGGCATGTAGTTTTCGGTCTCGTTGCAAGCGTAGCCGAACATCATGCCCTGGTCGCCGGCACCCTGGTTGTCTTCCTCCTCACGGCTCACGCCGCGGTTGATGTCGGCGCTCTGCTCGTGGATGGCGCTCAGTATGCCGCATGAGTTGCCGTCAAACTGGTATTCGGCTTTGGTGTAGCCGATATTCTTGATGGTCTTGCGGGCGATGGCCTGCAGGTCGATGTAAGCCTCAGAGGTCACCTCGCCCATGATGACCACCTGTCCGGTGGTCACAAAGGTCTCGATGGCGCAGTGTGCCTTGTCGTCGTAAGCCAGGAACTGGTCGAGCAAAGCGTCTGATATCTGGTCGGAAACCTTGTCGGGATGTCCTTCGGATACCGACTCAGATGAAAATAGATATGACATGTCTTTTTTCTTTGTATTTAGTTTATTCCTTAAAGTCGGCAGGGAGCATAACCACCTCGATGCGGTTGCCCTGCTTTACAAATTCCTTCATGAAGTTGCAGATGTCCTCGGGCTTGATGCTCTTGAGCACATCGGCATAGCGTGTGTGCCATTCCACACCATACTTGTTGTAGGTGTTGATGGTGTTCATCCAGTAGCCATTGGTCTTGACGGCGAGCTCAAACTGCTTGCCCATCTGCTCCTTGACCTTGTTCAGCTTCTCGGCGTCGCAGGTCTTGGTCAGAGCCTCTACCTCGCCCAGCAGGATGGTGCGGGCGGTGTCGGCCTTGGCGGGCTTCACGGGGCACTGAGCCATAATCTGTGCCAGGGTATAGCCGTCTTCTTCGTGGCTCTGTCCGCCGTAGGCACCTACAGAGTAGGCAGCGCTGGCTTCCTCGCGTATCTTCTCCAGATAAATCATGGAGAGCACCTGACCTACCACCTGGCTGTTGATGCTGTTTTCGAGTGTCCAGGGCATCTGGTCGTTGTACCACATGGTGACGTTCATGGCCTTGGGAGTCTCCATCTTGCGTGTGAAGTTGTTGACTACCTCGCCCTTGACCAGCTGGCCCAGACGGTGCCCCTTCTTGGCTTTCTTCTTAGAGGGCAGCGAGCCGAGATACTGGCACACCAGCTGGCGCAGAGCCGCCTCGTCGAAGTTGCCCACGAAGGTGAAGGTGAAGTTGCCTGTGTTGGCGGTCATCTCTTTGGCTATCTGCAGGATGCGGTCATAGTTCACGTGCTGCAGGTCGCTCTCCTTGACGGCGCGATGGCGTGGGTTGTGGCCATAGAGTGTGGCGGTGAGCGAGTCAGAGTATGCCGACATGGGGTCCGAGGCGCGGTTCTTGAGCGTCAGAGCCATGGTGGTCATCAGGTTCTGGTATGCGTCCTGGTCCTTGTTGATGTGGGTGAGATAGAGGTATGTGAGCTGCAGCATGGTCTCCACGTCCTGAGGTGTGGAGCTGCCGGTCACGTTGACCGAGGTCTGTCCCAGACTCAGGTCAGCATTGGCTATCTTGCCTGCCAGAGCCTTGTCGAGCTCGGTACTGCTGAAGTTGCCCAGTCCGCTCACGCCGATGACCTCGTCGAAGAGCTGCAGATTGGCCCAGTCGTCCATGCCGTAGAGCGAGCTGCCGCCTGCACATTCGCCGGTCATGCGTACCTCGTCCTTCTTGTAGTCGGTCTTCTTCAGCACCACCTTGATGCCGTTGCTCAGCGTGAGTTCCTTGAAGCCCAGAGTCTTGTTTTCGGTCTCTTTCTTTATCTTTCCTGCCTTGGGGAGCTTCTGGATGAGAGGCTCGTTCTTCACGTTGTCCACGTAGGCAGTCACTTCAGCCTTGCGGGCAGCCTCGACGGCGGCGAGCAGAGACTCCTGGGTGGGATAGGCAGCGCCTTCCTTCTCCACGTTGAAGTTCATGATGACCATATTGCTGTCGTTCATGGTGATATACTCCTTGAACATGGCGTTGATCATGTCTACGTTGAGTGTGGGCAGCACCTGCTTCATCACCGCATAGCTGAAGTCGATAGAGGGCAGACAGTCGTTGTTGAGGAAGTTGCCCAGTATCTGGTTGAAGAGTTGGGTGTTGGTGCGCTTGTCGCGGTTGGTATACTGCTTTTCGAGCATGCTCAGCGCGTCTTTGCGTGCGCGGTCAAACTCGGAGGCTGTAAATCCGAACTCTGCCACGCGTCGTGCCTCTACGAGAGCGGCTGTCAGAGCGGCTTCTGTCTGTCCCTCCTTGGGAATGATGCCAATGGTGAAGGCGTCCTTGGTCTTGGCAAAGATGTAGTTGCCATCGTTGCCCGAAGCGGCCACGTAGGGGCAGTCGGCCTTCTGCACCGCCTCGTTGTAGCGGGTTGCCAGCATGGCCTCTCCCAGAGCCTGGGCCTCGCGGCTTATCATGTACATGAGTGTAGAGCGCAGACTGTCGGGGGTGGCGTCGTGCTTGAACATCACCTGGACCACGTTGCTGTTCTGTTCCTTGTCCTTGTCTATCACTACGATTGGTTTCGCGTTGTCGGGCACGGGCTCCTCTGTCACCTTACCGGCTTCGGGGCTGGCCTGGATGCCGCTGAAGAGCTTCTTGATGAGCGCTTCGGTGTGGGCCACATCCACGTCGCCCACCACGATGATGCCCTGGTTCTCGGGGTTGTACCACTTCTCATAGTAGTCGCGCAGCTCCTGATACTTGAAATTGTCTATCACGCTCATCAGACCGATGGGCATGCGCTGGCCATACTTGCTGCCGGGATAGAGGGCAGGCAGGGCGCGCTCAAACATGCGCTGCGAAGCGCTCGAGCGCAGTCGCCACTCCTCGTGTATCACTCCGCGCTCCTTGTCTATCTCCTTGGGAGCCAGAGTCAGGGCGTTGGCCCAGTCGTAGAGTATCAGCATGCACGAGTCGAGTGCAGACTGGCGCGCGGTGGGCACGTTGTCGATGTTGTACACCGTCTGGTCAATGCTGGTATAGGCGTTGAGGTCGGCTCCGAATCTTACACCCAGAGTCTCCAGATAGCGTATCAGTCCATTGTCGGGGAAGTGCTCGGTGCCGTTGAAGCACATGTGCTCGAGAAAGTGGGCCAGACCGCGCTGGCTCTCGTTCTCCTGCAGCGAGCCTACCTTCTGGGCGATGTAGAAGTTGGCGCGATGTTCGGGCCATCCGTTGTGGCGGATGTAGTAAGTCAGACCGTTATCCAGCTTACCCATGCGTACTGCGGTATCCATAGGTACCGTCATGTTCATTTGGGCTTGCGCCATCACTACTGTCAAGAGTAGCAGCGCCAGCGTAAGAGACTTTTTCATCATAGTCGTGTTATTGTTATAATTACGTGTTATCTATATAAATAATGTGCAAAGTTACGTATTATTTCCGACACGAGGCTTATCCCGAGGTTAAAATCTCTTGTAAAAGAGAGAAATTAGCCTTTCCCGCCATCACTTCAGCCACTCTCGGGGCGCAGCTCGCCTGGCGCCCTACCCTCTCCACGACCGCTGCGATGACTTCCGGCGGTCGTGGAGAGCCATTAGCATCAGTGGGATGGACCTCGGCTGGCTCGTGCCTTCCGATACGTGGTCACGTGCCTTATGATACGCGGTCACGTAACTTACGATACGAGCCCTCGTGACTATTGATACGAGCCAGCAAGGGCGGTCACGGTGTGGCTGTAGCTGTCTTCCTGTGCGCTTGGGTTAGACTGTGGGCTGACGAGGATGGTCGGGGGATGGCGTATAAAAAAACATAAGTTTTTCCTTTGCATTGTCTTCGACTTGCACTACCTCTACGGCTGTCGCCGTGAAGGTAGGCGGCGGTTCGGAAATAAAAATAAAAGATTTTATTTTGTATTTCTCTCACCTTGCACTACCTTTGCAGCATGAAAGAAATGATGTGTGTATGTGTGGGAAGCTGCTTCGGCGGCTGTCTGCGTTATCTCGTGGGCCGATGGATGGAACTCTGGGTGCCGGCAGCGTCGTTTCCCTATGCCACATTGGCGGTCAATGTGGTGGGGTGCTTCCTGATAGGCGTGCTGGCGGCGATGGCCAATGTCGGCGGAATATCGCCTATGGCCAAGCTCCTGCTGGTGACGGGGTTCTGTGGAGCCTTCACCACCTTCTCTACATTCATGAACGACAACCTGCTGATGGCCCGCGACGGACAGATGCTGGCGGCGCTGCTCTACACCGTGCTGAGCATGGTGCTGGGCATGGCGGCGGTGGTGGCTGGCTATCAGGTGGTAAAATAATGAACTATAACGCGCCCCAGGGCGACAACAATCGACAGGTATGAACCAAATCTGCTGTATAGGACATATCACTCACGACCGTATCATCACTCCCCAGCGCACCATGGAGATGGCGGGAGGTACGGCACTTTACTTCTCATGGGCGCTCCACGCCATAGACCCTACATTCGACTTCAGTCTGGTCACCAAGGTGGGCGACGAGTCGATGGACGAGGTACGGAGGCTCCGCGAGGCTGGTGTCGATGTGACCCGATACGGCTGCCCCCACTCCGTGTTCTTCGAGAATGTCTACGGCTCCAACCTCGACGACCGCCGGCAGCGCGTGCTCGCCAAGGCAGAGCCATTCACCATCGACGAGCTGATGCACACCTCTGCCCGTGTCTATCATCTCGGCACGCTGCTTCCCGATGATTTCTCGCTCGACACCATTGCCTGGCTCCGCCAACGTGGCATCGTGTCTATCGACGTCCAGGGCTATCTGCGCCAGGTGGTGGGCGAGGACGTGGTGCCCATAGACTGGGACCAGAGCCGCTCGCTGCTTTCTCAGGTCGATGTGGTGAAGCTCAACGAGATGGAGATGCAGGTGGTGACGGGCATGACAGATGCCCACGAGGCGGCCCGCTACATCGCATCGATGGGCGTAAGCGAGGTGGTGCTCACCTTTGGCAGCATGGGCTCTATGATTTATGCCGGCGGCAGCTTCTACGATGTTCCGGCTTACGCTCCACGAGAGGTGGTCGATGTCACGGGCTGTGGCGACACCTACTCGGCGGGTTATCTCTATGGTCGCTCTATGGGCATGGATTATGGCGAGGCTGGCCGTCTGGCTGCCGCCATGTGCACACTCAAGATAGAGCGTGCCGGAGTCTTCACGGGCAGTCGTGAAGATGTAGACAGAATATTGCAGGGTTAGCCGCGCAACAGCCGTCCGATGATGCGGCTCACCTCATCGGCGGTGATTTTTTGGGTATGCTTGTTCTCTATTTTCATCAGTTCGTCGCCCAGTTGTGCGGCGAGCTCCAGGTCGTGTGTGCTCATGAGTATGGTCTTGCCCTCGTCGTGGGCGAGTCGGGCAAGAGTCTTCATTACGGCCACCTTGCTGGGATAATCGAGAAAGGCGGTAGGCTCGTCGAGCACGATGACGGGTGTATGCTGTGCCAGGGCTTTGGCTATCATCACCTTCTGGCGCTCGCCGTCGCTCAGTCTGCCCATGCGTCGGGTGGCGAGCGAGTCTATGCCTACTGTCTGCATTGCCTCGCTAACGAGGCGGCGGTCGTCGTCGCTCAGCCTGCCCCAGAACCCCGTGTAGGGGGCTCGGCCCATGCCCACCATCTCTGCGGCGGTGAGCGAAGAGGTGAGCGGACGGTCGGTGAGCACCACGCTCACGAGGCGTGCCACCTCGGCGGCGCTCATGGTGGTGATGTCGCTTCCGGAGATGGTCACCGTGCCCTCTATGGGTGGCTGGAAACCGCACAGCGTGCGCAGCAGGGTCGACTTGCCTGCACCATTGGGACCGAGCAGACATACCAAACGGCCACAGGGCAGCGAGAGACTGATGTCCTCGACTACTCTGTGGCCGCGATATCCTACGGTGAGACGGTTGGTCGTGATGGCTGTCATGGCGGGGGTCACTTCCGGTGGCGTATGTCGCGCTCGGCGTTTCTCGACTCTATCACCTTGGCGATGGTGATAAACCGATAATAGGCGTCGAGCGACGCATTGATGAAACCGGGCACGCCTTTGCATATCTGTCCTTTGAAGAAATAGGCCTTGACGAAGCGGAACAGGGGGTCAAAGACCAGCTTGAAGGCGCCATAGTGCTTGCCGCGCTTCTTCTCGACCTCGTTGTCGGTATACTCATTGGTCTTGTAGACTCGTGTGCGTATCGAGTCGTCGGCCAGATGTATCAACGCCAGTTCGCGGCGACGCCTCGGGATATATTCTATGCGGCCCTGGACGGTGGGGAATGTGTGTACATAAGGCGGCCAGACGGTTCCCTCGCGGATGAAGAAGCGCAACTGGTAGTCGGGATAGGCAAAGAGGCGGTGCATGAAGTATCCCTTTCGCGGTATATACAGTCCTTGCGGGCAGTCGGGTTGGCTGATGCGCTGGTAGAGATAGTCGCGCAACTCGGCGGTGATAATCTCGTCGGCATCGACGACCAGCACCCAAGGACATAGAGCTGACTGTATGGCAAAGGTTCGGGCTGGTTCGGCACTCTTATGGTCAGCTTTAGGGAATGTAACCACGCGTGCTCCCAGTCGCTCGGCTATGGCCACGGTGTCGTCGGTACTCTCCATGTCGCATACCAGCACCTCGTCAAATCCCTCGGCGGCTCGGATGACCTCTTCGAGCATGGCGGCGGCATTGTAGGTATTGATGACCACCGAAATCTTGTGTTCGTTATTCTCCATGACGTGCTATGTTATTTTCGGGTGATACGGCGCCACAGTTTCTGCAGCTTCTCCTTGACCGAGGGATGCCAGCTGTGGGCGCAGTAGTGTATGCAGTAAGATGCGGGGGTGACCTCGTGGCGGTTGCCGGCGAATATCTCTGAGCGGTAGATCATGATGTTGTCGCTGAGCTGCTGGTCGCGGTCGGCATAGATAAATCCGTATTTCTCGGCGACACGGGCATAGATCTGCGGCGACACCACGTCGGTGGCGAGGGTACCGTCGGGCTTGATGAATGGCTTGTCCTTATACCAGTCGAGCACATCCTTGATGAAGGGAGAGCCTGGCTCGGCGCCCATCACGGCTGCCTGTATCTGGATGCCCGATACAAATCCCTCCTTGATGCGCTTGCCCTCGCTGTCTATCATCGCCATCGCGCCATCGCGCTCTATCTGGATGGGGTGATACTCCAATGACGACATGAAAGAGTGGTTGAGCAGGTCGTCGAAGGGCTTCAGAACCAGCACATCGGAGTCAAGATAGATGCCACCCTCATGGTAGAGGGCGTACATGCGTATGTAGTCGGCGGCGAAGGCCCACTTGCGCTGGCGGATGGCCTCGCGCACATAGTCGGGAGCACCCTCGACATCAAAGTTCTGGGCGTTCCATAGCTTTATCTCGTAGTCGGGCATCACCCGACGCCATGTCTTCATGCACCGTTTAATCTTGGCTGGGTACGGGTCGCCGCTCATCCAGCAGAAATGTATCTTCTTAGGTATCATAGTAATACAGTATGTGTCTATATATAAACTTGGTAATTACAAAGTTAAGCCAAATAATCAATTCCCACAAGCATTTTGATGCTTATTTTCATGAGAGTTGTCTTTATTCTCATTCCAGATTTCTTCAGCCAGGTATTTGTCACTGCGGCAGTGCAAATCGGCAACTCCATCTTCAAGGAGCGACAGCATATCAGAGTCATAAAACATATCCATCGCCTCCTTCAGCGTGATGTCGTGCATCTCGCTTATCTCCTTGATGATTCGCGCATACTTCGCCTCAAGTATAGCATGAAAGGAATCGTCGTGTACGTTCATAATCGGATACTGCTTTTATAAGTAAGACATCTGTCAATAACTTCTTGGTTACTGATGCAAATCTGGTGATTGACTTTTTCAAAGACAAGTCGCTTCAGGGCTGTTTCTTTGGTAATGTCTCCAGCGAAGAACAGGTCTATGGTGCGGAACACCTTGTCGTTGGCAATTCCACCCATAATGATGTCATAGTTCTCGACATCTCTGCCGGTTCTGCATTGGGCTACAAAGTCAAGCCACTCCTCATTATATTTGGTAAAGGTCTTTACGCGATAAGCGAGGTAAGCCTCGTCCAACTCGTAGATGTTGAGCCAAGCCTCCTTGTTGCGCCGCAGGAAGCGCAGAGCGTATTTCTCGGCCTGCTCTCTGATGGTGGTCATGTAGAAGCCTTTCCCAAAATCCAGAAAAGCCCTTGAGTGAACCACATCCGGCCTGTCTACAATAACGCTTGACGCATGATATACTTCCATTAGCCAATTACTCCTTTTTCTTTCATATAGTCAATCAGGTCTTCGACAAGGTAATCTTTGCCGAAGGTATGGAGGACGTCGTAACTTGGAATGATGTAACCGCTCAATATGCCAGAAGACTTCAGTCGATGATAGACTTCTTTGGGGCATAGGTTCAGCTTGCGCGAGAGGTTACCTATGCAGTAAGTGATAAAGTCTACGGTGTCGATATTCATACTCTTGCTGTTTATTTCCAGTTCCAAAGTTAAGCCATTATTTTCTATTAGCCAAGCAATTTCCATGATTATTTCGCTGCTTATGTTGTATTTATTGTGTAACTTTGTTCCTATATTTATTAATAATGTATATACGAATAACGCATTTAGTCTTGGCGGCGCTGGTGATGATGGCCTGTGAGAGGCCAGCCAACCCGGCAGCCGACAGTGAATTCACCGACGAGCTGCGGCTTGCCACCACACCTGTCAAGAACCAGGGGGCGAGCAGCGTGTGCTGGATGTATGCCATGCTCTCGACCATTGAGACCGACCGGCTCAGCCAGGGCGACTCCGTCAATCTCTCTGTGGCGTTCCCGTTGCGCCGCTATATAGAGGAAGGGGCTGCCGAGGCCATGCTCGGTGGCAGGCGCCACGCCATCACGATGCGCGGCACAGCCTGTATGGCTCTGAGTCTGCTCGACACCTATGGCGCCGCGCCCTACGACAGCTATCCCGCCGAGGGAGTGAACTATGACGCCTTGGCACGTGGTGTCAACGCGATGGCACGCCGTTCACAGTCTCTCAGCCACTTGCGCCGGCAGGTGGGCGATATGCTCGACAGCCGTATGGGTGCTCTCCCCCAGCGTGTCTATATGCTCCATGCCCAATACAGCTTCGGCGAGTTTGCCCGAAGCGTATATGCACAAGACTACCAGGCTCTCACCAGCTTCACCCATCATCCCTTCGGACGCAGGGTGGTGCTCGAGCTGCCCGACAACCACCGCCGCGACAGCTTCCTCAATGTGCCCCTCGACACGCTGATGCACGCCATAGACCGGGCGCTCGACCAGGGCTACGCCGTGTGCTGGGAGGGCGACATCTCTGAGCCCGGTTTCTCCTTCAGCCGTGGTGTTGCCACCCTACCCCACTCTTCCCGCTACGACCAGCAGTTGCGACAGCGCTGGTTTGAGCGCCGACAGACCACCGACGACCACTGCATGTGCATCATAGGCCGTGCCCACGACCGCCAGGGCCGTCCCTACTACATCGCCAAGAACTCCTGGGGCACGGACAATCCGTTCGGAGGCATGATGTACATCTCCCGCGACTATATCAGAATGAAAACCATAGCAATAGTAATCAACAATGAAACTTGTCATATTCGACTTTGACGGCACCTTAGCCGACACCGAGGCACTCATCACCCAGACGATGATGAAGACCATTGAGGCCATGCACCTCGAGCCCCGCAGCCGCGAGGAGATAAGGGCCATGATAGGGCTGCCGCTCAAGGAAACCTTCACGCGGCTTATTCCTATGACCGACGCCACCGGAGATGCCTGCGCCCGACTCTACCAGGAGATATTCGCACGCGACAACCAGCCCGGAGTGGTCCAGCTCTTCCCCCACGTGAGGGAGACGCTGCAGAAGCTCTATGACGCCGGACTCACGCTGACCATCGCCACCTCGCGCCAGCGCTTCTCGCTCATGGTCTTCCTTAGAGATATGCAGATAGAGCATCTCTTCAGCCACATCGTCACCGTCAACGATGTGGAGCATGCCAAGCCCGCACCCGACATGGTCGTCCAGACTATGGAGCGCATGGGAGCGACGCCCGACGAGACCATGATGGTGGGCGACGCCGTCTACGACATACAGATGGGCGTCAACGCCGGAGTACACACCACCGCCGTGACCTACGGCAACGGTTCGCGCGAGGAGATGGAGGCGTGCGGTGCGCAGCATGTCATCGACGACTTCGCCGACCTGTATCAAGTAATCGTATAAATGTAGCAAGATATGAGAAAACTCTTAGTTATCGTAGCGCTGCTGTCGCTGACAGTGTGCGCAGAGGCGCAGAACGCGCGTCAGGAAATCAAGAAGAACCCCCGCGTATCGGCCAGTGGCTATCTGGCTTACCCCGGTCCGCAACGCCGGCTTACCCCCGCGCCCAAGGGATACAAGCCTTTCTATCTGAGTCATTATGGACGCCACGGTTCGCGTTACCTTATCGGTACTGCCGACTACGACCGTGCCTATCTTACCCTCATGCGCGCCGACAGCCTGGGCCAGCTTACTGCCAAGGGACGTGAGGTGCTCGACAAGGTGGCACGCATACGTCAGGAAGCCATGCACCGCGATGCCGAGCTCACCCAGCGCGGAGCCGAGCAGCACCGCCAGATAGCCCGAAGGATGTGGGAGAGATTTCCCGAAGTCTTTGAGGGCAAGACCAATGTAGACGCCAAGAGCACCGTGGTGATACGCTGCATCCTGTCGATGGAAAACGCACTGCAGGAACTCGTGAGACTCAATCCCCAGCTCAACATCACCCACGACGCCAGCCAGCACGACATGTACTACATGAACCAGGACGATAAGGTGCTCTACAAGCAGAAGATGGCGGGTGGCACCAAGGAGCTGCTCGACAGCTTCAAGCGCCGCCACCGTGACGACAGCCATATGCTGAGTCTGCTCTTCCGCGACCCCAACTGGCTCGGCAAGGCTAAAGCTGACAAACTGGCCGACCGACTCTTCAAGCTGGCAAGCAATGTACAGAGTACCGAGCTGCGCCACCAACTCTCGCTCTACGACATCTTCACCGACGAGGAACTCTACCAGCACTGGCTCTGCAACAATGCCTTCTGGTATCTCACCTATGGCCCCAGCACCATCAATGGCGGCAACCAGCCCTTCTCTCAGCGCAATCTGCTCCACAAGATTATATCCCAGGCCGACAGCTGCATAGCTCTGCCCCACCCCGGTGCCACACTGCGCTACGGCCACGACACGATGGTGATGCCGCTGGTATGTCTGCTCGACCTCAATGGCTACGGACGACCCGTGAGCGACATCGAGCAGCTGCCCGCAGTGGGATGGTGCGACTACCGCATATTCCCCATGGCATGCAATGTGCAGTGGATATTCTACCGACGCTCTGTAGACGACAAGGACGTGCTGGTCAAGATACTGCTCAATGAAGACGAGGCGCGCCTGCCTATCTCTACCGACTGCGCGCCTTATTACCACTGGAGAGATGTGCGCCGCTACTATCTCGACAAGCTCGCTTCCTACAAGCCGCAGCCACTCCAGAAGTAATCCCCGACCCCACCCCGATAACGCCAATCGCCGCTATGTCTCTGCTGACATGGCGGCGATTGCTGTCTATGGCTCCGTCCTACTGCGCCTTTGGCTCGGCGGTCCACGCCGTGGGACTTATGCCCGTCACCGTGCGGAACACCTTGGCAAAGTGTGAGTAGTCGGTGAAGCCGCATGCCAGCGCCACGCTCTTGAGTGGCATCTCGGGCTTGGCAGCCATGATGGTCTTGGCGCAGTTGATGCGCGTGATGCGTATGAGTGCCGCCGGCGACTGGTTGATGAGCCCCGTCACCTTGCGGTGCAGCTGTCGGGCGGTGATGTTGAGGTCGTCGGCCACCATGGTCACGGTGATGTCTTCGCCCTTGTTGATATGGGCCACTATGACCTGCTCCACGCGGGCGAGGAAGTGGTCTTCGATGGCGTCGTCGCTCACGGGAGCCTGGGTGATGGTCTGCGCATACTTGTCTCTGAGCATGATGCGCTGTTCGAGCAGCTTGGCCACGCGGGTGAGCAGCTCTTCGGTGTTGAAGGGCTTGACCAGATAGGCGTCGGCACCTGCCTTGATACCCTCGATGCGGTCTTGCTCGGTCACGCGGGCAGTCACCATGATGATGGGTATGTGGGCGGTGAGGTCGTTGGCGCGTATGGCGCGCGCGAGGGCCATGCCGTCCATGTTGGGCATCATCACGTCGGTGATTACGAGGTCGGGAATTATCTCTCCGGCGCGCTTGAGTGCCTCGACGCCGTCGCGCGCAGCCACCACTTCATAGAAGGGTTCGAGCTGGCTGCAGAGCAGGTCGGCCACATCGGCATTGTCTTCGGCCACCACGATGATGGGCTTGCCCGAGTTGCCTATCTCGGTCTCGGTCACCGGGTCGGCAGAGCGGTTCTGTATCGGCATGACGATGTGGAACGTGGTGCCCTTGCCCACCTGGCTCTCGGCGGTGATGGTACCGTTGAGGTGGGATATTATCTCTTGTGTCAGCGCCAGTCCTATGCCCGTTCCCTTGGCTTCGCCCGTGTCTCCGGTGGTGTAGAACGGCTCGAAGATATGGGCGAGCTTGTCGCTGCTGATGCCATGACCCGTGTCGCTCACGTCGATGTGCAGCCGGTCGCCGCGCTGATAGAGGTTGACGCTGATAGTGCCCCCGTTGGGTGTGAATTTCAGTGCATTCGACACCAGGTTGCTCATCACCTTGTTCACGTAATCGGGCACAAAGTCCATCTCGATGGCCTGGTCGTAATGATACTTGAGCGTCACGCCGCGGTTGGCGGCATAGTCTATATAGGTCTCGAGCAGCATGGCGACCTGGGCGCAGATATTGCCGTGCTGCCAGTTGGGCTCGCCGATTACCGACTTGACCTTGCTGATGTCCAGCAGTTGGGTGACGAGCGTGAGCAGGCGGTTGCCCTGCCGCTCTATGGTCGACGCCTTGTCGCTGACCGACTGTGGCACCTCCGTGTTTTCCCTGATTTTGCGGCTCAGTCCGAGTATCACCGTCAGAGGCGTCCGGAACTCATGGGTGATGTTGGTAAAGAAGTCTTCGCGCAGCCTGCTGGCCTCTCTCATCATCTCCATGCTGCGGTGGCGCATGCGCTGCACGTAGAGCAGTGCGCTGATGACCGCCAGGAGCAGTATCACCGTGAGTCCGAAGAGCCATGCGCTCTGCTGGCGTATGCGCTTCTCGGTCTGCAGTTCGTTCTGCGCCATGTCGACCATCTTCTGCTGTCGCGTGCGCTCGATGTTGATGCCGATATTGTGTATGCGGTCCAGCTTCTCGTTGTCCAGGATGCTGTCCTGATAGGCGGTGGCGATGAGATGGTGGTCGAGCGCCTCGTGGTAGCGGCCCTGGCGCTGCATGAGCTGGAAGTAGAGATGGTGTACCTCGACGATATGCTCCCACGAGTTGATTTGGCGAGCCGTGGCGTCGGCCCTGTCGAGCAGCGCCTGTGCCTTGGCGTCCTCGTGGGTGTGATAATAGACCGAAGCCAGTGCCAGACGCGGCTCGAGAGCGTGCCAGAGGTCTTTCAGGTCGGTCATCATGCGGTCTGACTGTTCGTATTCGCGCAGCGCGAGGTCGTACTGCTGGCGTCTCTCATAGATATTGCCGAAGTAGAGGTGGCAGAGAGCCATGCCCAGCAGATTGCTGTCCTTCTTGTTGTAGAACATGGACTGGCGGTAGTAGTCGAGAGCCTTCTCGTCATCGCCGCGGGCACTGTAGATGGAGCCCAGGTTGGCATAGTTGATGGCCTGGCCCGTGGCGCTGCCCAGCTGGTGCTCGCCCTCGAGCGCCTGGCGGAACACGCTGTCGGCGTCGTCGTAACTGTAGATAGAGAGGTAGATATTGCCCAGTCCGTTGAGCGCCTTCACGCGGTTCTTGCGCATCTGGTAGGTAGTGTCGGACGACTCGTCGCAGAGTGTGAGCGCCTGGTAGTGGTAGCTCTGCGCCACGTCGAGCATGCCCATGCGGCGGTAGTCGGTGGCAATGTTGTTGAGCGCCTGTATCCACTCGCTGCTGTCGCCCACAGCGCGGGCCATGTCGAGTCCGCGTATGTGGAGTCTGAGAGCCTCGTCGTAGCGGCTGGCGTCGCGCTCCTTCTTGCCCTGCTGGCGCAGCGTGGCAAGGCTGTCGCGTATACTTTGGGTCTCGCTCTCGCTCGGGCTGCCGTGTTGGCAGCAAGTCAGGATAAAGGCGAGTGCCGTGGCCCATAGCAGTCTGGTCAGAGTGTGTAGCATATAGGTCATGGAGTTATCAGATGACAGTATTCTCTTCCTTGCTGCAATATTCGGAAAAAATCGTGAAATGACCAAGCATTTCGTTAGATTTTTCGCAAATTGACACCGAAAAGGTGCAGATTTATTATAAATGTCCGATACATACCACTTATTGTCCGAAATATACCAGTGGTTTGGTTAATAATTGTCGACCTTTGCAGCAGAGTAATGACAGTGGTCATAGAGGTAATTGATAATCTCTTTCCTTATGTGGTTTCAACATCCGTAAATTTTTGCAGGCAATCGTGAGATAACCCTATACAAAATCCATCAGATGACGCAAAGGCCCTCTTTACCTTCGACCGAAGGTAAGGGGGGCTGATTTTTTTGCCCATCAAGGTTGGGGGAGTTGAGCTACCCTTTGCTCGCATGGGTCTACCCTTCTGTTCGCACCGAGCATCACCCCAACAGCATGGAAATTCCCCTTGCGCGCACCGAGGGTGCCTTGATAGAGCAAGAGCTACCCTTTGAGCGCACCGAGGGTGCCTTGATAGAGCAAGAACTACCCTTTGCGCGCACCGATGGTCACCCCAACAGCATGGAAATTCCCATTTGCTCGCACCGAGGGTGCCTTGATAGAGCATAGAGCTACCCTTTTGCTCGCACCGAGGGCGTCTTGGCTGGCTCGTAACATACGATACGTGAGCTCGTGCCTTATGGTACGCAGCCTCGTGACATAAGAAACGTGGTCACGTGACTTCCGTTACGAGCCGCCCGATGCCCTCTCTCCGCTTGCCTGGCGTCTCTCCGGCTGCAGCAGCTGCTCTGCCTACACGCTGAGCGTCACTCCCGCTTTGCGGGTCGACCTTCTCCGCTTGCCTGAGCATCTCTCCGGCTTTGCCGACCGACCCTTTCCTACACGCCGGGCGTCACTCCCACCCCACCCCGCCCGTTGCGGGCGCGCGTATATATAATAAGGTGTTGTCCGGCGAGGCACCCAGACGCAACAAGCCCCTGCATGCCGTGTCGGATGGATGCAGGGGCTTGTCTTATGTCTTGTTGCTTGAGTCTACAGTAGCTCTACCGGCGCTCTGCGGTCGCCACGATGCGCGCCACGATGGTTTCGGGCTCTATCTGCTTCATGCAGGGATAGTTGCCGTGTATGCAGGGCTTGTTGCCGTAGATGCTGCACGGACGGCAGTCCATGTCGAACTGCACGGCGTTGTCCTCGCTCTGCCTCCAGCCCATGAAGCCGGCGTAGGGATGGGTGGCGCCCCAAACGCTCACCACGGGGGTGGCTACGAGCGAAGCCAGGTGCATGTTGGCAGAGTCCATCGAAACCATCACATCGAGCATGCTCATCAGCGCGAGCTCCTGGCGGAGTCCCTTGACCACGGCCGATGCCACGGTGCAGCCGGGGGTCTGCTCGGCGATGTGGTTGAGCTGTTCGGTCTCCGTCTTTCCGCCTCCGAAGAGGAATATGCGGTAGTCGGGGTGCTGCTCGGTGAGCAGGGCGACCACCTGCTTCATCTGTCCCAGTGGATATACCTTGCCCTGATGGGCTGCAAAGGGCGCTATGCCTATCCAGCGCTGGTTCTCGGGCTTGTCGCCTACCCTCTCTGAACGGTCTGCCGCCGGCGCTTTGCCGTCGGGATAGATGGAGGTGAAGTCGGGCTTGATGGGATAGCCCAACTCGGCGAGCACATCGGCGTAGTTCTGGAATGATGTGGGCTGCTGCACGCGCTGTTTCCCCTCCTGCTGAGTGAGCAGACGCTTGCCGCGGCGGTGCTTGTCTATATGCGCCACGTGGAAACGCCCCATGCAGAAGCGCAGACGCAGATACTTGGTGCGCAAGACGTCGTGGAAATCGGCGACAGCGGTGAAGTGCTTGGCTACAAGTCGGCGGTAGAGGCCGTTGAGGCCATGCAGATTGTGCAGCTCTTCGGTCGAGGCTTCCATGAACCCGACATTGGGCGCGAGGTCGTCAAAGAAGGCGCGCGCGAAAGGTCGGCTCAGCACCGTGATGTGGGTGTGAGGGTACTGGGTGGCGAGCGAATAGACTATAGGCACGGTCATCGCCACGTCGCCCATCGCTGAGAGACGTATGATGAGTATGTGGTCGGTCTTCACTTCTTGCCGTAGAGTATCGGATTGGTTGATGGGTCGTTGTACATCTTCATCTGGCGATATACCTTCATATACTTGCGGCCGGCGGCGATGTCGTCGAGCAGCTGGTTGATGGCAGTGCCGAGGTCTACCTGCTGTTCGAGCAGCACGTTGAGCTTGGCCTGACACTTGGCGCGGTGCTCGGCGTCGGCGTCGGTACGCTCGGCCTGCTCGCGCATATGGTAAATTTTGAGGGCGAGGATGCTCAGACGGTCGATGGCCCATGCAGGGCTCTCGGTGTTGATGGTAGCGTCGGGGGCTATGGTCACGTCGGAGTACTGCTGACGGAAATAAGAGTCAATCTGCTCTACCAGGTCCGTGCGGTCCTGGTTGCTGCGGTCAATGCGGCGCTTCAGCTGCAGGGCTTCCATCGGGTCAATGTGGGGGTCACGGATAATGTCTTCCAGATGCCACTGTACTGTGTCTATCCAGCACTTCAGATAGAGCCGGTTGTCGATAGACTCGCGGTCGTAAGGGTTATTAATGGGTGTATCTACATCGTTCTTAATGTGGTAATCACTAATCGCTTGATTGAAGATGTGATTGCACTGCTCAGTAAATGATGCCATGTTTTTAGTTGTTTATGTTATTATACTTGTATCGTTGTTTAGGGGCGTAAACCTTAATTTTGCAAAGATAATGTAAAATGAAGACAGCGCCAAGCAAAACCCCGACTTTTTATATTTTTCCCCCGTTTTTGCCCAAGCCCCCACCTCAATGCTGGCGTCCATCACGCCATAAGTATCGCTATATATGCTTTATGTGTCAATGGATATCTGCCGTCTGTCCACCCATGATGCGCTGCCCGACAGCCCATCTACTATGTCCGTCTGCCTTTATATTCTATCCATGCACCTATATATTATTTCCACAGCCATATATATTCTATCCATGCACCTATATATTATTTCCATAGCCATATATATTTCATCCATGCACCTATATATTATTTCCACAGCCATAAATATTCCATCCATCCACCTATATAATATATATAAGGTGTAATAGTCTGCCGCCCAGGGTAAGGCCGGTTGGGGTAGGGGTGCTTCCGCCCCACGCGAAGGCCTTAGATATTGGTTATAAAGGGCTATGGCTTGGTAATGAAGATGAAAGTTGCCGTTTTGGAACTTGTCTGCGTTCTTCTGGAGGTCATCTCCCCGCGTTTTTAACAAATTCATTTTGCCCGATTTGTGTCATCAAAAGGTGGTTAATTATCAAAAGAATAGCCATTTTATTGCACAAACATAGGGGTAGTGTGCATGCGAATGTCGTTTTTATACGAAAAAATTTGCCAGAATGCTAAAAAATGTGTTCCTTTGCAGCCAGAATTTTTAATAATACGTATTTTTAACAATTTAAATTTTACAATTATGTCAGAAATTGAAAGCAAAGTTAAAGAGATTATCGTTGACAAACTCGGTGTTGAGGAAGAGAATGTAACTCCAGAAGCAAGCTTCACCAACGACCTGGGTGCCGACTCTCTGGATACCGTTGAGTTGATTATGGAATTTGAAAAGGAGTTCGGTATCAATATCCCCGACGACAAGGCTGAGACCATCCAGACTGTAGGCGACGCCATCAAGTACATCGAGGAGAACGCAAAATAAATGGAGCTTAAGAGAGTAGTAGTAACAGGTCTTGGTGCCGTTACCCCATTGGGCAACACCCCCGAAGAGACATGGGCTGCCATGCTCGAGGGTAAAAGCGGCGCCGCACCTATTACACAGTTTGACGCGTCTCTGTTCAAAACCCAGTTTGCTTGCGAGGTAAAGAACCTTAACGTCAATGATTGGATTGACCGCAAGGAGGCCCGCAAGCTCGACCGTTACACCCAGCTGGCACTTATCGCCGCCATGCAGGGTGTAAAGGACTGTGGTCTTGACCTTGAGACTGCCAACAAGAACCGCATCGGAGTAGTATTTGGTGTGGGTATCGGTGGTATCAAGACTTTTGAAGAAGAGGTGACTTACTATGGTAAGCACCCTGAGAATGGACCTAAGTTCAATCCTTTCTTCATCCCCAAGATGATAGCCGATATCGCATCAGGACATATCTCTATCCACTTCGGTTTCCACGGTCCCAACTACACCACAACATCAGCGTGCGCTTCTTCGACCAACGCGTTGGCTGATGCGTTCAACCTTATCCGTCTGGGTAAGGCCGATATGATAGTAAGCGGCGGCGCCGAGAGCGCCATCTGCGCTTGCGGTGTAGGCGGTTTCAACGCCATGAAGGCGCTGTCAACCCGCAACGACGACCCTGAGCACGCTTCGCGTCCGTTCAGCGCCAGCCGTGATGGATTTGTGATGGGCGAGGGCGCCGGCTGTCTCATACTCGAGGAGCTGGAGCATGCCAAGGCCCGTGGTGCCAAGATATATGCTGAGATGGTAGGCGAGGGCGAAAGCGCCGACGCATATCATATCACCGCATCGCACCCCGAGGGACTGGGCGCCAAGCTCGTTATGGAAGCCGCTCTTGAAGATGCGGGTCTGAAGCCCGAGGATATCGACTACATCAATGTACACGGTACATCGACCCACGTGGGAGATATCTCTGAAGCCAAAGCCATCAAGGAAGTGTTCGGCGATGCAGCCTTCAAGCTCAACATCTCATCGACCAAGTCGATGACGGGTCACTTGCTGGGTGCTGCCGGTGCTGTAGAGGCTATGGCATGTGTACTGAGTGTCATGAACGACATCGTGCCTCCTACCATCAATCACGAGGAGGGCGACGAAGATCCTGAACTCGATTATTCGCTGAACTTTACGTTCAACAAGGCACAGAAGCGTGAGGTACGTGCTGCTCTGAGCAATACGTTCGGATTTGGCGGCCACAACGCTTGTGTTATCTTCAAGAAATATGCTGAATAATTTAATTGACCGAATAAAGCTCTCTTTCCGCAAGGACAAGGAGCTTTATTCGTCTTTATACGCCATTCTCGGCTTTTATCCCCGCCACATCGACAACTACAAGATGGCGCTCATGCACAAGAGCATCATGCACCGCAACAGCAAGGGCAAGCCCGTCAACAACGAGCGGCTCGAGTTTCTCGGCGATGCCATTCTCGATGCCATTGTGGGCGACATCGTGTACCATCATTTCCCCGGCAAGCGCGAGGGATTTCTTACCAATACCCGTTCCAAACTCGTTCAGCGTGACACCCTCAACAAGCTGTCGCAAGAAATGGGCATCGATCAGCTCATCCTCTCCAACGGTCATAGTGCCTCGCACAACAGCTATCTGGGCGGCAACGCTTTTGAAGCACTCGTCGGTGCCATCTATCTCGACAAGGGTTACAAGGGATGTATGGACTTCATGCAACAGCGTATCCTCGGCAAGATGATTAACATCGACAAGCTGGCTTATAAAGAGGTGAACTTCAAGAGCAAGCTCCTCGAATGGAGTCAGAAGAACAGGGTCAACGTGAGTTTCGAACTGCTCAGCCAGAAGGTCGACAGCAACGGTAGCCCTATGTTTGACTACCGCGTGGTTATCGAGGGCGTCAACGGATGCAACGGCCAGGGCTACAGCAAGAAGGAGAGCCAGCAGCGAGCCTCCAAGCTCACGCTCGAGAAGCTGCGCCGTGAGCCTCAGTTTATCGACCAAATCTTTGCGGCCAAGACCAATCGCACCAAGATGGAAGAGGAGCCCGTAGAGACTGTGCCCGACACCGCCGAGAAGCAGGATTTCATCATCGCCGTCGAGTCGGCCCCCGCCGAGCCTCGTCAGCGAAAGTCCAGAAAGCCAACCGTTTCCAAGGATCGGCCCGCCAAGGAGGCTGCCGATGACTCCGACGAGTTTGACTTGAGCGACATCTCTGCGCGAGCCATGAGCCGCGAGGAGATAATAGCCGCCGCCGAAGCCGAAGCCTTCGGAGGAGAGTAGGGGAGTGCCCGCTCCACTTCTGCCATCAGTCACAGGGTGGACAACGATTACTTATAGAGGAGAGTTGATTACCATAAGGTTGAAATCAATTACTCACGAGGGGATGCTAATCTCCATGAGACAGTAGCCAGCCATCCCGATGCAGTAGCCAGTCATCTCGATGCTGTAGATTGACATCCCGAGACAGTAGCCGATTGCCAGAAAAAGGATGACAGCCACCCCCAGGCAGAAGCCAATGACAATAGCCCCAGGACAGACGATAATCGTCGCTGTCCTGGGGCTATTGGCGTAGATGGAGGTGACTCCCACGCCCAAAGTCCCTCATAAAAATGTAGCAATAGCCATAAAAGTCCCTCATAAAAGTGTGCCAAAACATCAAAAAGTCCCTCATAAAAGTGTGGTGATGCGCTCCAAAGTCCCTCATAAAAGTGCGAGCAGCCTCCAGACTATCCAGTCTCTCTTCATGATACTCACGGCACTTGTCCTGTTCACTTCCCCACGTTTATTTTATATTAAAAATGGTAAATAATTGTGCTATGTGAAAGAAATCGGTTAACTTTGTATGATTAATTGGCAATTACATACACATGAGTTTAACCCGTATAGCAAGCATGGCTTTTTTGCCGCGACAGAAGAGTCTTGAGAAGCATTTTACCACTCCTGACGAGCTGCAGGAACGTGTACTCAGATATCTTATCTCCAAGGGAAAGAATACCGAATATGGCGCCAGCCATCACTTCGATGAGATAAGAGCTTATACAGATTTTGCCGCCAATATTCCCGTCAATACTTACGAAGAGCTGAAAGGCGATATAGACCGTATGCGTCATGGTGAGAAGAACGTGCTGTGGCCCGGTACCGTCAAGTGGTATGCCAAGTCATCAGGAACCACCAACGACAAGAGCAAGTTCATCCCCGTCTCTGCCGACGGACTCAAGAATGTCCATTATCAGGGCGGTACCGACGTCGTGGCTATGTATCTCCAGAACAACCCCAACTCCCGCCTCTTCGACGGCAAGGGCCTGATACTCGGAGGCAGCCACTCACCCAACTACAATCTCAGCGGCTCGCTCGTGGGCGACCTCTCCGCCATACTGATTGAGAATATCAACCCCCTGGTCAACCTCGTGCGAGTGCCCCAGAAGAAGACGGCGCTGCTGTCCGACTTCGAGGTGAAGCGCGACCTCATCGCCCGCGAGACGATGCACAAGAACGTCACCAACCTTTCGGGCGTGCCCAGCTGGATGATGTCTGTGCTGGTGCGCGTGCTCGAGCTCACCGGCAAGCAGCACATCAACGAAGTCTGGCCCAACCTTGAGGTCTTTTTCCATGGCGGCATAGCCTTTACCCCTTACCGCAAGCAGTACGAGCAGATTATCACATCGCCCGGCATGCACTATATGGAGACCTACAACGCCAGTGAGGGATTTTTTGGCATCCAGAACGACCCCTCCGACCCATCGATGCTGCTCATGCTCGACTACGGAGTCTATTACGAGTTTATCCCCATGGACGAGTTTGGCACCGACCGCCCCACCGTCCTGCCATTGAGTGGGGTAGAGGTAGGCCGCAACTACGCCATGCTTATCTCCACCTCCTGCGGACTGTGGCGTTATCTCATCGGCGATACCGTCCAGTTTACCTCGACACGCCCTTACAAGTTTGTCATCACCGGCCGCACCAAGTATTTCATCAATGCCTTCGGCGAGGAGCTTATCATGGACAATGCCGAGAAGGGCCTCCAGTATGCCTGCGAGCAGACTGGCGCCCAGGTGAGCGAATATACCGCCGCCCCAGTCTATATGGACGCCCGTGCCAAGTGCCGCCACCAGTGGCTCATCGAGTTCAGCCGTCAGCCCGACAGCCTCGACCATTTCGCCCATGCCCTCGACGAGCGTCTGCAGCAGCTCAACAGCGACTATGAGGCCAAGCGCTTCCACGACATCACCCTCCAGCATCTCGAGGTCATCGAGGCGCGCCAGGGACTCTTCAACGACTGGCTCAAGGCCAAAGGCAAGCTGGGCGGACAGCACAAGGTGCCCCGTCTGAGCAACAGCCGCAAAAATCTCGACGAACTGCTCCAACTTAACGGTAACAACAAGTCAAACGACAATGATAAATAAGAGGTTTACGCCTGTCAGCCGCTGCGCCTTTGCCGCGGTTGTCGCCATAGTGCTTCTGACGGTCATGGCGGCGTGTGCCCGCATGGGCCAGCCCGACGGCGGATGGTACGACGAGACCCCGCCCCGCATACTCTCTGCCAGCCCCGCCGACAAGTCGGTCAATGTCAGCAGCAAGAAGATATACATCAACTTCGACGAGTATATCCAGATAGAGAACGCACAGGAGAAGGTCATCGTCTCGCCGCCCCAGATGGAGCAGCCCGACATCAAGAGCCAGGGCAAGCGCATCATGGTACAGCTCCGCGACACGCTCCAGCCCAATGTCACCTATACCGTAGACTTCTCTGATGCCATCACCGACATTACCGAGAACAATCCTCTGGGCAACTACACCTACAGCTTCTCCACCGGCGAGGCCATCGACACCATGGAGGTCGCTGGCTATGTGGTCGATGCCCAGAACCTCGAGCCCGTCAAGGGCATCCTCGTGGGCCTCTATGCCAATCTGGCCGACAGCGCCTTCACCACGCTGCCTATGGCGCGCGTGGCCCGCACCGACGCCACCGGACGCTTTGTCGTCAAGGGTGTAGCCCCCGGCAGCTACCGTGTTTACGCCCTCGAAGACGCCGACGGCAACTTCCTTTACAACCAGAAGAGCGAGAAGATGGCCTTCGACACCGCAGTTGTGGTGCCCACCTTCAAGCAGGACATCCGCCAGGATACCATCTGGCGCGACTCGCTCCACATCGACTCCATCATCCAGGTCGGCTACACCCATTTCCTCCCCGACGACCTGGTGCTCCGGGCCTTCACCACCACCCTTACCGACCGCTATCTGGTCAAGACCGACCGTACCCAGGCCGACCGTTTCACCCTCTTCTTCAGCTACGGCGACAGCCTGCTGCCCCGCGTGCGTGGCCTCAATTTCGACGCTACCCACTCGCTCATAACCGAGGCCAGCGAGCGCCGCGACACCGTCACCTACTGGCTACGCGACACGGCTCTCGTCAATCAGGACACCCTGCGCATGGAGCTCCAGTACCAGATGACCGACACCACCGGCGTGCTCACCCTCCAGACCGATACCCTCGAGCTGCTCGCCAAGACCCCCTATGCCCAGCGCATCAAGGACAAGCAGAAGAAGCGCGACGACTGGCAGAAGGTGCAGGACAAGGCCAAGAAGCGGGGCAAGCCCTATCTCGAGGTGATGCCCCCCGAGGCCCTCGAGGTCAAGTATGAAAGCGTATCGCAGACCGACCCCGACCGTAACATCCGCTTCACCCTCGCCGCGCCTGTAGCCCGCATCGATACCAGCCTCATCCATCTCTACGCCAAGGTCGACACCGCCTGGTATCAGTCGCGCTTCATGCTCAGAGAGGTTCAGGGCGAGCCCCGTACCTACGAGATAGTGGGCGAGTGGCGCCCCGACCGCGAGTACAGCCTCGAGGTCGACAGCATCGCCTTCACCGACATCTACGGGCGTGTCTCCACGTCCAAGAAGATAGGCTTCAAGGTCCATTCGCTCGACGACTACGGCTCGCTCTTCGTCAACATCGCAGGCATGGAGGGCCGCAGCGTCATCTGCCAGCTCCTCAACATGCAGGACGCTCCCGTCAAGGAGGTCACCACCACCACCGGCACCGCCGAGTTCTTCTATGTCAAGCCCGATACCTACTATCTGCGCATGATAGTCGATGCCAACGCCAACGGGCGCTGGGACACCGGCGACTACGCCACCCTCCAGCAGCCCGACGAGGTCTACTACTATCCCGAAGAGATAGTCTGCAAGGCCAAGTGGGACATCACCCAAGCCTGGAACCCCACTGCGCGCGAGCTCTATCGCCAGAAGCCCGCCAAGCTCATCAAGCAGCGCAGCGAGACCCGCCGCAAAATCGTAGGACGCAATGCCCAGCGTGCCAAGAATATGGGCATACCCTATAATCCCAATATGTGATAACGATATGAAAAAGTATAGAATCCTTATGGCATCACTGATGATGGTCATGGCTGTAGCAGCCCATGCCCAGTGTGCCTTCCACAACGACGCCTTCAAGTCGGGTGAGTTCCTCACCTACAACCTCTACTACAACTGGCAGTTTGTATGGGTCAAGGCCGGCAACGCCTCGATGTCTACCGTCCAGAGCCGCTACAACGGCCACCCCGCCTATCGTGCCAGCCTCACTACGCGTGGCAACAACCGTGTCGACCAGATGTTTGTGCTCCGCGACACGCTTCTCTGCTACAGTTCGCTCGACATGGAGCCCCTCTACTTCCGCAAGGGAGCCCGCGAGGGCAAGCGCTATGGCGTCGATGAGGTCTTCTACTCCTACCACGACGGAAAGGTCAAGCTGCGCCAGCACCAGCTCACCAGCAGTGGCGAGCACCTCTGGGCCCACCGCACCGTCTCTCACTGTGTCTACGACATGCTCAATATCTTCCTGCGTGCCCGCTCGTTCAATCCCGAGGGCTGGAAGTCTGGCCACGAGATAGATTTCCCCATTGCCGACGGCAAGAACATCAGCCCCGCGCGTCTGCGCTATTCGGGCAAGGTCAAAATCAAGGCCGACAACGGTGTCAAATACCGCTGCCTCAAGCTCTCTTACCTCGAGAAGGAAGACGGCAAGTACAAGCGCATCGTAGACTTCTATGTCTCCGATGACAAGAACCACATCCCCGTGCGCCTCGACATGTTTCTCAAGTTCGGTGCAGCCAAGGCGTTCCTCGTGAGTATGAAGGGACTGCGCAATCCGGTCACCTCAGTCGTAAGATAACCGCTATGGCAAAAGACGACAAGGGGCTCACCCCGATGATGAAGCAGTTCTTCTCCCTCAAGGCCAAGCACCCTGAGGCGCTGATGCTCTTCCGCTGCGGCGACTTCTACGAGACTTACTGCGAAGACGCCGTCACCGCCTCGCGCATACTGGGCATCACCCTCACGCGCCGCAACAACGGCGGCCAGTCTGGCAGCATGGAGATGGCGGGCTTCCCCCATCATGCCCTCGATACCTATCTGCCCAAACTCATCCGAGCCGGCAAGCGTGTGGCCATCTGCGACCAGCTCGAAGACCCCAAGAAGAAGCGCGAACAGCTCAAGGGAAAGAAGGGGCTCACCGAGATGGACAAGATGGTGAAGCGTGGCATCACCGAGCTCGTCACCCCAGGTGTGGCGATGGGCGACAACGTGCTCAACTATCGTGAAAACAACTTCCTGGCTGCAGTCCACTTCGGCAAGACATCATGTGGAGTCAGCTTTCTCGACATCTCTACCGGCGAGTTCCTTACCGGCGAGGGCAATTATGACTATGTAGAGAAGCTCTTGGGCAACTTCCAGCCCAAGGAGGTGCTCTACGACCGCGCCCGCAAGACCGACTTCGAGACCCGGTTTGGCAACCGCTACTGCGTCTTCGAGCTCGACGACTGGGTGTTTACCGAGCAGACTGCCCGGCAGAAGCTCCTGGGCCATTTTGCCACCAAGTCGCTCAAGGGATTTGGCGTAGACCATCTCCACAACGGCGTCATAGCCGCCGGAGCCATCATGCAGTATCTCGAGATTACCCAGCACACCCATATCGGCCACATCACCTCTCTGGCCCGCCTCGAGGAAGAGAAGTATGTGCGCCTCGACGGCTTCACCATACGCTCGCTCGAACTGCTCCAGCCCATGCAGGAAGACGGGCGTTCGCTGCTCGATGTCATCGACCGCACCGTCACCCCTATGGGCAGCCGCATGCTGCGACGCTGGCTGGTCTTCCCGCTCCGCAATATCGACCCCATACGCAAGCGGCTCGACATGGTCGACTGCTTCTTCCGTTCCCCCGACTTCCGCATGCTGGTCAATGACCAGCTCCATCGCATAGGCGACCTCGAGCGCATCGTCTCCAAGGTGGCAGTGGGCCGCGTGTCGCCCCGCGAGGTGGTCCAGCTCAAGCACGCCCTCGTGGCGATAGAGCCCATCAAGGACGCCTGCTCCCACTCCGACAATGTCACCCTGCAGCGCATCGGCGAGCAGCTCAATCTCTGCGAGAGCCTGCGACAGCGCATAGAGAGCGAGATACAGCCCGACCCGCCACAGCTCGTGGCCAAGGGCGACGTGATAGCCACTGGCTACAGCGCCGAGCTCGACGACCTGCGCAACATATCGCACAACGGCAAGGAGTATCTCATGCAGATTCAGGAGCGCGAGATTGAGCAGACGGGCATCACCTCGCTCAAGGTGGGCTACAACAATGTGTTCGGCTACTACCTCGAGGTGCGCAACACCTTCAAGGACCGCGTGCCTGCCGAGTGGGTGCGCAAGCAGACGCTGGCACAGGCTGAGCGCTACATTACCCAGGAGCTCAAGGAGTACGAAGAGAAGATTCTGGGCGCCGACGAGAAGATTCTCGCCCTCGAGCAGCAGCTCTTCGCCGAGCTCATCTCGGCCATGCAGGAGTTCATCCCCCAGATACAGATCAACGCCAACCTCATCGCCCAGCTCGACTGCCTCATGGGCTTTGCCAAGGTGGCCGAAGACAACCACTACGTGCGCCCGGTGGTCGACGACAGCCTGGAGCTCGACATACGCCAGGGCCGACACCCCGTGATTGAGCAGCAACTGCCCGTGGGCGAGCGCTTCGTGCCCAACGATATCTATCTCGACGACGACAAGCAGCAGATAATCATCATCACCGGACCCAATATGGCTGGAAAAAGCGCTCTGCTGCGTCAAACCGCCCTCATAGTACTGTTGGCCCAGGTGGGATGCTACGTGCCCGCAGAGAGCGCGAAAATAGGCTTGGTGGACAAAATTTTCACCCGAGTGGGTGCGTCAGACAATATTTCGCTCGGCGAGTCCACTTTTATGGTCGAAATGACCGAGGCTGCCAACATACTCAACAATGTCACCGAGCGCTCGCTGGTGCTCTTCGACGAACTGGGGCGTGGCACCTCTACCTACGACGGCATCAGCATAGCCTGGGCCATCGTCGAGTACCTCAACCAGAATGCCAAGGGACGCCCCCGCACGCTCTTTGCCACCCATTATCATGAGCTCAACGAGATGGAGCGCCAGCTCCCCGCCATACGCAACTACAATGTAAGCGTCAAGGAGGTCGGCGACAAGGTTATCTTCCTGCGCAAGCTCGTGCCCGGTGGCAGCGAGCACTCCTTCGGTATCCATGTGGCAGAGATAGCCGGCATGCCCAAGAGCATCGTGCGCCGCGCCAAGGTTATCCTCAAGCAGCTCGAAGCCGACGGGGCAAGCGTGGGCAACGCCGATGCCGCCGCCATCAAGCACATAGGCGACGACCGCGAGGGCATGCAGCTCAGCTTCTTCCAGCTCGACGACCCGGTGCTCTCGCAAATCCGCGACGAGATACTGGGGCTCGACATCAACAACCTTACGCCCGTCGAGGCGCTCAACAAGCTCAACGAAATCAAGAAGATACTCAAGGGCAAGTAGATTTGCCCCATCCAGAAAGGCAGTGCTTACAGGCGCTGCCTCTTTTCTGCCCCTCTCCCGATGGCTCGCTGTCTCCGCAGCTCTGCCCACCATCGCCCCATCCCTTCTCTCATTCTCCACTGCTCTGCCCGCCATCGCCACATTCCCTTCTCTCTATCTCCACAGCTCTGCTATCCATCTCGGTGGGCATGGGAATGGCCTCTGCTGCGCCCGAGGGCGTCTTGGCGCGGCTGGAGACCATGTCTGTCGGCTTCTGGTTAACTACCTTTTACGTTCCCGTTAACTCTATTTCACTTAATTGGTTTGGTGGTGTCGCTGTTAACCACTTACTTTACAAATGTCATCATCTTCATCGGGTTAGTCGTTACCGATGCCGAGACGGAGATGGACTCGGCTGGCTCGTGACGTATGATACGAGGCCACGTGCCTATTGATACGAGCACTCGTAACAAATGATACGAGAGCACGTGACGTAAGGCACGAGCCGCCAGCGGTGGTCAGCACGCGGGCCAAAGCCCTTACGCCGGCGCCGTCTGTCATGGCGCGCCCCGCAGACCATGAAGCGCGGGGCATGGAAGTCATTGGAAAGGTTATCCTAATATTCACCCTTAAAACTGAAACAACAATGAAAAAGTCGATTTTGTGTTTGCTGTTTGCCATTGCCGCTATGGCGTGGGCAAACGATGCTGCGGCGCAGCAGTGTAAGAAAAAGGTGACTCCCAGAGTGGAGTCGACTGTGCCCAAGGGCAAGATGCCCCCACGGTGGCTGCTCAACAAGGTGACGCCGGCGCAGTATGACACGCTTGTGGCGCTCAACCGCCTCTGCACGGTAGACTACTCGATGCTCAAGGGCTATAAGGTGACGCCACAGATGGTGGAGAAGGTGATGGGCCAGGCACGCAAATATATACGCGAGGCTATGGACCGCCACGATGGCGTGGTGCCTCGCGTGGGGTGGACGACCCTCGTCACGAAGACGCTCACTACGTGGAGCGACAAGACAGAAAAGGGCACCCGCACGGTGGAATATCTGGTAGGCTCGTCGGCCGACGGCTATGATGTCCATCTGCTGCTGCGTGCCACCCTGCAGCGCGACCGCCAGACGGGTGGTTACCGCTCTGTGGCTTACGAACTGGTGCCTTACAGCGTGCAGGGCATGCCTGTCGATGTCAAGAGTCCTCGCGTCTATGCTGGCGGAACCACTCCCGCCGCTCAGCTGGAGTGGGGCAAGGATGGCAAGTCTCCTTACTATGCCGTTAACGCCACTCTGGACTTTACCGACCCTCTCGGAGCCAAACACCGTGAGCAGATAAACGTAAGCGTCGCTCTCTGTCTTGGCAGATAGGCTGCTGCAACGAGCCACGGGGGCCCCACATCGGCAGCCTGCCCTTGCCGAGGCGCTCAACAAGCTCAACGAAATCAAGAAGATACTCAAGGGGAAGTAACTATCGGCTCCCCCATATACGCCAAAATCCCATACCTTGGAAGTAAGGTATGGGATTTTTGGCATATATTGCGCGGCCCGTCATCGCTGTATATGCGAGGCAGCCAGCCGCAATCCTGTCAGATTATTGGCCTGAGCGCAATAGTCACGGCCATTATACCATCTGAGACACCTGAAGTTTCCGCCACGTACTACATGCCTATGGTCGGGCTTATTGCTGACGCAGGGCGATGGATTAGGGCCCTGTGGATTAACTTGAGCCTTCTTGCTGTGCGATGTGTGCCATATATCACTGCATATCTCATCAACATTGCCCGTCATGTCGTACAGGCCCAGTACATTGGGAATGAGCTGACCCACAGCCTGAGGATGGCGTAGGTCGTCGCCCCACAAGGCAACCACTTTGGCAGATCCGTCAACCTGTTCGTGTCCGCTATAACGCTCTACAGGCTCGCCCCGACCACCTATACACGCATACTCCCACTCTGCCTCGGTGGGCAGACGGAACTGCTGACCGCTAAGGGCATTGAGCTTACTGATAAACAGCTTGATGTCGCTACAGCCTACATTAGTTACAGGCTGGTTAGCATCGTCTTGGTTCTCCGAAGGGTTCACGCCCATTATAGCTTGCCACAATGCCTGGGTTACTTCGTACTTACACAGATAGTAACTGTCTAACGTTACCTGGTGGGGAGCCATCTCCTTTGGCGGTATATAGTACTGACGTAGTTCGGGAAAGACAAAACCCATAGTAAAGGTACCTGCGGGTACCTGTACCATGTCGTTGACCAACTTAGCTATCAGCTCGCTGCGGGATGATGGCTGCGGGGATTTGTCCAGATGGATGCTGACAGACTTAGGCAACTGGCTTAGAGCCAGGCGGATGCCTGTTCTGGTAGGACGTCTGGTATTGTCCCCGATGTAGAAGCCTGTACGCTCGTAACTGCCCAGGTCAGTAATGTCGTAGAAACAGCCACGGTCCACGCGGTAGTCCTTCTGCGATTTAGCATCCAGATACTCTGCACCACCCTGATTTGCACAGAGTTCACTTACGTTGCCCGTCATGTCGTAGAGACCCAGGGCATTGGGCTTGAGCATACCTACCGCGTGCGCACGGAGGTCGCTGTTCCAGTAGATCCACCCTACCTCCTTGGCGTCATCGCTGCCACTGTACTTATAACGGCGCGGCGATTTGCCCTCATCGTAAGCCCACTGCCATTCCTCCTCGGTAGGCAAACGGAACTTGAGTCCAGTTATCTGGTTGAGGCGATAGATGAACAGCTGGGCCTCGTCCCAATAAAAACCCTCTACGGGCCGATTGCCCACAGTATGCTGCGAGGGATTGGAGCCCATCACGGCCTGCCACAACTGCTGCGTCACCTCGTACCGACACAGATAGTAACCGGCCACCGTGGCGCTATAGGCTGCCGGACAATGGCCGGTATAACCAGGATAGAAGTTGCGGTCGTACATAGTGAACGTTCCGCCAGGGATATACACCATGTCGGCTATCAGCTTCTCTATTACCTGGGTGGGAGTCATCTCCACTGGGGGCGGGTCTTCCCTCTTTGTCACCTGGTTCTTTACTTCAACAGGCTCCTTGGGCTCGGGCTTAGGTTCCACCTTTCGCTCTACCCGTTTCTTGGGCTTGGGGGCTGTCTTGGCTTTAGCCTTGGCGGTATGCTCAGTCTTGTCCTTTGGCTTCTTCACCTGAGTCTGCTGTCGGATAATGCCCTGCGCATCCATACTGATGGTCCATGCCAGTGCCAGCATGATGAGAATACATTGTTTCATACGTGTTTTAAGTTATAGTAATATAGATAGTCCAAACCGAAGGCCATAAGCCTGCTTAATGGCTGAGGTGCAGCCTATCTTATGCAAAGGTACATCTTTTTTGAATACCGACAGCCTTTTTTCCGTTTTTTCTGACATGGTGAGAGTCATTAGCTTCCATCACGATGAAAATGAAAATCGCCGCGGCTATCCTGGTAACAAGATAACCGCGGCGACGGGGTACTTATATCAGTGGGCTGATGGCTGCCGGCTTACTGCCGTGCCTTGCGCAGAGCGCGGCGCATGCACACGATGCCTATGATGATGAATGGCACAGAGAGCAGCTGGCCCATATTGAACAGCATGTCGTGCTCGAAAGCCTCTTGCACATCCTTGGTATACTCTATCACAAAGCGGAACGTGAAGATAAGCGTCAGACAGAGTCCGAAGAAGAAGCCCGTGCCTGCCCACTCTTTGTGCTTCTTGTAGAAATGCCATCCCACAAAGAAGAAGAGGAAGTAGGCGATGGCCTCATAGAGCTGTCCGGGGTGGCGGGGCATCTGGTCTACGCGCTCAAAGATGAACGCCCAGGGCACATCGGTAACCTTGCCGACTATCTCTGAGTTCATCAGGTTGCCCAGGCGTATGAAGCAGGCGGTGATGGGGGTGGCTATGGCTATGTCGTCGAGCACCTGCCACAGGTTCATGTGGGTGCGACGGTAGTAGCACCACAGCGCCAGCATCAGTCCCAGCGTGCCTCCGTGGGAAGCCAGTCCCTCGTAGCCCGTGAAGATGACGGTGCCGCCGGTGAGGCTGTAGAGCATGCCGCCATGGGCGAGGGGAGCGCCATCGACAAACTTGATGGGCAGCAACATCTCTATCACGTGCTGCCAAGAGGAAAGGAAATAGTGGGGTTCGTAGAAGATACAGTGACCAAGACGAGCTCCCATGATGATACCCACAAAGCAATAGAGGAAGAGTGGGTCAAAATACTCGTCCTTGACGCGCTGGTCGTGGTAGAGCCATCTCACGAGGAAGTAGGCGAGGGCCAGTCCGGTAAGCCAGCACAGTCCGTACCAGCGCACATCAAACGGCCCGAGATGCAGCGCTGTCGTATCGGGGTTCCAGAGGATAAAGTTGAGCAGACTTGTCATAGCTTGATGCGTTATACGTTGAACCGGAAGTGCATGATGTCGCCGTCCTGGACCACATACTCCTTGCCCTCGATGCCCAGCTTGCCGGCTTCGCGTACGGCAGCCTCAGAGCCATACTGGATGTAGTCGTCGTACTTGATGACCTCGGCACGGATGAATCCCTTTTCAAAGTCGGTGTGTATCACGCCGGCACACTGGGGTGCCTTCCAACCCTTGTGATAGGTCCATGCCTTGACCTCCATCTCTCCGGCGGTGATGAATGTCTCGAGGTTGAGCAGACTGTAGGCCTTCTTGATGAGACGGTTTACGCCGCTCTCCTCCAGTCCCAGCTCGTCGAGAAACATCTTCTTGTCGTCATAGGTCTCGAGCGACGCGATGTCTTCCTCGGTCTTGGCGGCTATCACCATGGCCTCGGCGCCCTCTGAAGCGGCTATCTCTTCTATCTGGCGTGAGTACTGGTTGCCCTCCTTGGCGCTGGCCTCGTCTACGTTGCACACATAGAGCACGGGCTTGGTGGTAAGCAGAAACAGGTCGTGGGCGGCCTGCTGCTCCTCCTTGCTCTCAAAGGTCACCGAGCGGGCGTTGCGGCCCTGCTCCAGCGCCTCCTTGTAGGCTTCGAGCACGGTCACCAGCACCTTGGCGTCCTTGTTGTTGCCTATGGCTGCTATCTTCTGGTTCTTGGCGAGCTGGGCCTCGATGGTGTCGAGGTCTTTGAGCTGCAGCTCGGTGTCGATAATCTCCTTGTCCTGCACGGGATTGACGGGAGCACCGCCCTCGCGCACCACATTGTCGTCGTCGAAACAGCGGATGACATGGATGATGGCGTCGCACTCACGGATGTTGCCCAAAAACTTGTTGCCCAGTCCCTCGCCCTTGGAGGCACCCTTCACCAGACCGGCTATATCTACAATCTCGCAGGTGGCGGGCACAATGCGGCCGGGGTGTACTATCTCTGCCAGACGGGTGAGTCGGTCGTCGGGGACGGTGATGACACCTAAGTTAGGTTCTATCGTACAGAAAGGGAAGTTGGCTGCCTGTGCCTTGGCACTGGACAGGCAATTGAACAGCGTAGATTTTCCCACATTAGGAAGACCTACGATACCACATTTTAATGACATATCTTATTATAAACGTTTATTTCCAGAGTACAAAGGTAGTGCAAACCGAAGAGATTACAAAATAAATTTATTTATTTTTAATCTTGAGGTGCCGCCTACCTTCACGGCGTAGCCGTAGTGGTAGTGCAAACCGCAGACAATGCAAAGAAAAAACGCATGTTTTTTCGTTTCGCATTGTTGAGGTGCAGCCTATGCTCTAAAGTGTAAGCTGAAATATGGGTAGGTTTGCTATGCGAGGCCAATGGGGTGACTTCTGCTACCCCATCAGTAATCCCACAGCGCGCGGCGGTCTTCAGCGTATCAGTCATATACATATACCCACTTTCCATTGCGCAGCACCCATCTTCCATTTTTCGTGTGCTGGTATTTGCCGATGATGGTCGACAGGAGGAAAGCTATCAGCGGCGAGGCGAGGGCCATGGCCATCATAATCCACAGCGAAACCTGGACCACCGTGGCCAATGCCACTACAAAGGTGTGGATGGCGACCAGCGTGACGAGGGTCATGACGACACCATAGAGGCGTAGGCGCAACCCATTGATAAGCACGGGGATGCCATAGCATACCAATAGGGCGGGCCAGATGCTGCCCGTGAAGTGGGCAGACACCAACATGGCGGGCCACTGCAGTATATAGCCTATCACGAGTGGCCATATCAGCAGCGGGGCTTTGATAAAAGTAGTCACACACAAGAGATACATGAGCGCCAAGGCCATAAACAGCGCCACGGGGATGATGCCGATGATGGCATTTTCCATGCCTACATAGTCGGGGTTGCACCACCACAGCGCATCCCAGTCTATCATCAGCGCCATATAGATGACTATGCCCCCGGCGGCGAAGAAGGGCAGCGCCGAAAGCACCAGAAAGCGGGTGCGGAGGGTCATCCATACCGCCAGGAACATGAGCAGCAATGCCATGAAGGGCAGCCATCGGCTGTAGAGCATCCGCGTGGAGGCCGAGTGGACGTCCAAGCGGGGCATAGCCAGCCAGGAGGTGAGCTGTAGGCGCGGGCGGAAGTTGTCGGAAGCAAATCTGTCGGTCGCCGAGGGCGGGTTTTCGTCAACGAACTTCAGCCAGCGGGCCTCCACAAGGTATCTCCTGCCGTCGTAATGGATGATGCCTTTAATCTGTCTTACATCTACAGAGTCGCCCACGTCTCCAAGATGGGAGGCGGTGCGGCCATCGGGGCTGGTAACCGTGCGCCCTACGACATCGACGAGGGTGCCGTTGGCGATGTAAAGCACTGTGCGTGAGCCGTCGTACTCGGTGGGCTTTTCGACTGGGGTGGCTTTGATTTCGGGGCCGACGAGGCAGTCGACCTCATACTTCTGCGCCATGACGAGGGTAGTCAGACTCAGGAAGAAGAGCAGTGACAGAATTCTGAAGGCTTTCATATCTACTGGGTTTAGGATTGGGAGAGTGAGGGTGTGGGTCAGGCTGTGGGGCTCTATGCGGGAGAGTGTGCCGGGGTGGCGTACTTTACCCGCGTCTTATGGTGATAGGAATGTAGAAATAGGCACGGTTGTTGGTAAACTGGGTATAACCTATCTGTTGGGCAATGCGGTAGTAGGGGTCGTGGTCCAGCAGATTGTCGGGGTCATCATCGTACTCTACGCGGGTGATGACGGGGCGGCTGTTGCTCACCTGGCAGTAGAGGCGCAGCTGGTGCAGCTGGTCATCGCCATAGATGGCTCGGCTGGCGATGCTTATCTCGTAGCATTCAGTATAATTCTTCTTTCCTGCGTTGGCGTCGAAGTCGTCTATAAGCAGACTTATTGTGGTTCCAACCTTCCAGTTGATGTAGCCCTGTAGGTTGGCGTCACCCTTATTGCCGTTGCCTTGGGTCGGGTTGTAGTGGCTCATGTCCTGGACCAGGTTCAGCGCGGGGTGGCTTACCCTGAAATTGGAGTAGGGCAGGGTGGGGTTGCCCTTGTCTATGAAGTCGGCAGTCTTGCCGTCGCTCTTCCGTCTGCACAGGATGCTGATGCGGTTGTCGCAGAAGTAGTCCTGTGCGGTCTTATAGCCCTTGCTGTAGTCGGCAAACGCGTTGGCATCGAGCAGATTGTTGCCCTCTGGGGTGACGAAGTCGAGATAAATGCGTTGGGTAAAGATGTTGGCAGATGAGTCATTGTCATCCTTGTCGCACGAGGCGCACATGGCAAGCGTGGCGATACATGCCACCAAGACCAAGATATTCTTCCTGAGTTTCATATTGATGTGGGTATTAATAATGTACTGTTTGCAAATGTAGCGCATATTCATTAATCTTCCAAGGAAAAACGAAATTATTGTTGTAGCTTGGTCTACAAAAGTATTCAGCCAAGCCTATGGTCGCGCAAGAAGTGGCGCGTCTCAGCCTATGTATCCTCGGCTGCATTTCCAGCCCTCAGAGGCTGCCGTACTGCTGGTTACGACCAGGCAGAATGTTACCAATATGCGCAGCCGAATGATGCCGAAGGTCTTCGGCGAAGAGGGCAGTGCCGCCGACTTCGGTTTGCGTATCGCGGAGATATAATAGGAGGCATCGGATGGCCAAAAGGCTTCAGCAAGGGAACGGGCAGTCTCTTGCTGAAGCCTTTTGGCATTGTGTAGGGAGGAAGGGTGGAGTGGGGGCGACTCGCTCTGGCGTTCTGACCGTGGCAGCGGGTCGCTCAAGCAGCCTCTCAGGCCTCGCTATTGCAGGGATAATCGTCGTCATCGGCTACATGTCTCAGCCATTCATCGTATTGGGGCAGCCAGATTTCCTCAATCTTAACCTTGTGGTGGTCGAGGAAGCCCTGTCTGTAACCTCTGATTACTGTCTGGAGCAGGTCGTCGCAACCAAGCATAAGCCCCTTGTAGGCATACTCGTAAGCGAAGCTCTCGTCGCAGCCAGCGGGCGCGGTGGAGTCGTCCAGTATCATGCGGGTAAGGGCTGCATAACCGTGCGGACTGCGCAGACGGGCGGCGCGCCCATACCAGAGCCAAGCCTGCTGATAGTCTTGGGCGAAACCATAGAGCCCTTTCTCGTAGTAGAAGCCGAGGTAATAGGGGCATACACTGTCGCCAAGGCACCATCCTGCCTGGAGGTCGTCGCTGAGACAGGCGCTGAGTTCGCGCTGGGCGTCGGGGTCGAGGGCATCGTAGGTGGCGTCGTCGGTGAGCATGGTGTACATGAGGTAGCAGTCGCGAGCATCGACAGCCCTGCCTTTCTGCATGATTTCGGCGAAGCCATCACGGTCGACGACGATGCCGTCGCGGTCGCAGCAGTCGGTGACAGCCCACCAGAAGAAGGCTGCGCTGCCACCATGTTCGGTGGCCAGTTCATAGTTGGTCACGGCGTTGCCGATGCGGCCCAATTCCCTGTCGGCGTTGCCCATGAGCATATAGTATTCGGGGTCATGAAAGTCCTGCTGATGGACATGGTTTTCGGCGAGTTCATAGCCTTTTAGCGCATCGCGTGGGCTGCCGTTGGTGCCATAGATGATGTCGCGGATGTGCTGCTGCATGGCTTTCTCGCTGTGGTTGTCCAATGCCTTCTGCATCAGGTCATTGTAGGCATCGTAGTCGCACTCTCCCAGGTCGCCGTCCTTGTGCATGTAGGCGAGTTGGGCATAGGCGTCGCCGATACCGTGGCTGGCAGCGAGCTTGTAGAAATCGTGCTTGATGCTGTCGGAGTCGTTGTCGTATTGGAGCACATCGTGCAGCCTGGCATAGGCGTACATCATGTATGGATTGCCCTGCCAGGCCATCATCTCGATTTTCTTCACATCATCGAAGAGCAGCGGCACGTTGTTGTTCTGGCGGAGCAGCAGCAGGAAGAGCATCTGCGCTTCGCTGTCGTAGGCCACGGTTTCTGCGGTGGTCCAGAATGCTTCCTGCACCCTGAACTCCCTGAAAAGTTGTCTGGTTAGGGCTGTCATACACATTAATATTCAAGTTGTTTGGCGTATCTCTGTCGCCGTGGCGGCGGTGGCGTCAATGGGCTTCGAGCCAGTTGGCGCCCCAGCCTGCATCGGCGGTAAGCGGGATGCTGAGTCGGCAGGCGTTTTCCATCTCCTCGATGACGATACGCTCTACCTGCTCGCGCTCCTCGGGATAGACGCTGAAGTTGAGTTCATCGTGTACCTGCAGTATCATCCTCGAGCGCAGTCCTTCGGCGGCGAACCGCTTGAATATGTGTATCATTGCCACCTTGATGATGTCGGCCTCCGAGCCCTGGATGGGCGCGTTGATGGCGTTGCGTTCGGCGAAGCCTCTCACGGTGGCGTTGCGCGATGCTATATCGGGCAGATAGCGTCGGCGGTGGTAGATGGTCTCGGCGTAGCCCTTCTCGCGGCAGGTGGCGATGGCCTCGTCCATGTATGCCTTGACGCGTGGGAAGGTGGCGAAATAGTCGTCGATGAGCTGGCGCGCCTCGGAGTTGCTGATATTCATACGCTGCGCCAGTCCGTAGGTGCTGATGCCATAGATGATGCCGAAGTTGGCTTGCTTGGCTTTCTTGCGCTGCTCGGGCGTGACCTCTTCGACCGGCACGTGCCATATCTTGGCGGCTGTGGCGGCATGGATGTCGATGCCGCTGCGGAAGGCGTCGAGCATGTGTTCGTCCTGCGAGAGATGGGCCATGATGCGGAGCTCTATCTGCGAGTAGTCGGCAGAGAAGAAGAGGCATCCCGGCTCGGGCACGAAGCTCTTGCGTATCTCCTTGCCGTCGTCGTCGCGGATGGGGATATTCTGCAGGTTGGGGTCAGACGAACTGAGGCGCCCCGTGGCGGTGATGGCCTGGTTGAAGCAGGTGTGGATGTGGCTCGTGCGGGGGTTGATGAGTCGGGGAAGTGCCTCGACATAGGTGCCGAGCAACTTCTTCAACCCTCTGTAACTCAGTATGTCGTCGACGATGGGCGCGCGGCTGCGCAACTGGGTCAGCACCTCTTCCGAGGTGACATACTGGCCCGTCTTGGTCTTCTTTGGCTTGTCTACAATCTTCATCTTGCCAAAGAGAATATCTCCCACCTGCTTGGGACTGGATATATTGAATGTCTCGCCAGCCTCGGCATATATCTTCTGTTCGTATTCGGCGAGTCGGCGGTTGAAGTTCTTGCCTGTCTCTGCCAGTGCGGCGGTGTCCAAGCATACTCCGGTGAGCTCCATCTCGGCCAGTACGGGCACCAGTGGCATCTCGATGTCGTAGAAGAGGCGTTCGCCGTCGACCTCCTTGAGCTTCTGCTCGAGCACGTTCTTCAGTCTGAGCGTCACGTCGGCATCTTCGGCAGCATACTCATATACTTCCTGGGGCTGGAGGTCACGCATAGACCGCTGACCTTTACCTCGGGGTCCGATGAGTTGGTCGATGTGTATCGTCTGGTAGCCCAGCAGCGTCTCGGCCATGTAGTCCATGTTGTGGTGAAGCTCGGGCTGCACGATGTAGTGGGCGAGCATGGTGTCGAACATGGGTCCGCGCACTTCTATCCCATAACGACGCAACACCTCGTAGTCGTACTTGATGTTCTGTCCTACCTTCATGATGTGCTCGTCTTCGTATAGCGGACGAAAAATGTCGACCATGCGCTGCGCCGCTTCCCTCTCTGCGGGCACGGCGACATAGACGGCCTTGAATTCTTCGACCGCGAAGCTCAGACCGACCAATTCGGCGTCGATGGCGTTGGTCGATGTCGTTTCTGTATCAAAACTCAAGATTTCTTTTGTCAAGAAATAATCACGTATTTTTCGTGCTTCTTCTTCTGATTCAATAAGTTGGTAATCGTGGGGGGTCTCTTTGAGGCCCAAAATACTCGCATTTTTTGGCTCGCCTTGGCTCTCGGCCGCAAATTCGCCAAACAAATCGAGCTGCAAATCGTCGTTTTTCGGCGTATTTTTAACTTTTTTAATAATTTTGTCGGTCAGGGCTCTGAACTCGAGTTCCTGGAAGATTTTCTCGAGTCGCTCCTCGTCGGGCGAGGTCATCTTCATTTTTTCCAAATCGAGCGCTATGGGCACGTCGGTCCTTATGGTCGCCAGGAACAGGCTCATGCGTATGTCGTCGACGGCACCTTCAACTTTCTCTCTCAACTTGCCTTTGATCTCGTCGGTATGTGCGAGCATGTTGTCGATACTCCCAAATTGTGTGATGAGTTTCGCGGCAGTCTTCTCGCCCACTCCCGGACATCCCGGGAAGTTGTCGGCCGAGTCGCCCATAAGCGCCAGCAGGTCGATGACCTGTGCGGTGGTCGCTATACCATACTTCTGCGTCACCTCGCTTTCGCCCAGCGTGTCGTAACCGCCACCATGACGGGGTCGGTAGATATAGACATTGCCCCCCACGAGCTGTCCGTAGTCCTTGTCGGGGGTGAGCATGTAGGTCTCGATGCCCTCGCGTCCGGCAGCGGTGGCAAGGGTGCCTATCACATCGTCGGCCTCGAAGCCGTCGGCCTGGAGCACGGGTATATGGTAAGCCTTGAGAATGTCCTTGATGATGGGCACGCTCGCCCGGATGTCCTCGGGCGTCTCCTCGCGCTGTGCCTTGTAGGCGGGAAAAGCCTCGTGACGGAAGGTCTTGCCGTGGTCGAAAGCCACAGCCATGTATGTGGGCTGCTCCTTGGTTATCACCTCGTTGAGGGTATTGACGAACCCCATTATAGCCGATGTATTGAGTCCCTTGGAGTTGATGCGTGGGTTTTTGAGGAATGCGTAGTACGACCTATATATAAGCGCATAGGCGTCCAATAGAAAGAGTCTGTCCATAGTTCTAATTGCTTTAGGTGTGTAAAATTACGAAAATAAATTAGATAATGACAGAAAATATCTGTAATTTTGCAACAAAATACTCATAGTCATGGATTATCAAACAGTTATCAAGGCGCCGATATCTGCAGAATTGGCCGATTTCATCGAGATGTTCAACCGCTCGCTCGACCACGAGGATGGCATGCTGGCGCAAGCCCTGAACCATATCCGCCAGCGCGGCGGCAAGCGCATGCGACCCATTCTCATCCTGCTGATAGCCAAAAGTTTCGGTGCCGTGACCGAGGTAACCCAGCATGCAGCCATAGGTCTGGAGTTGCTGCACACGGCGTCGCTGGTGCACGACGATGTGGTCGATGAAAGCGCCGAAAGACGCGGCCAGGCTTCTGTCAACGCCATCTATGACAACAAGGTGAGTGTGCTTGTGGGCGACTACATTCTCTCTACCGCTCTGCTCCATGTCTCTTACACTCATCGTGAGCGCATTATCCGTTATCTGGCGCAGTTGGGGCGTACACTCTCAGACGGTGAAATCCTGCAGCTTTCCAACATATCCAACCGTGACATCTCGGAGGACGTCTACTATAATATAATAAAAGGTAAGACCGCTGCACTCTTCGAGGCGTGTGCCTCCATTGGTGCGCTGGCGTCGGGAGCCACCGACGAGGAGATTGAGGCTGCTGCCCGCTTCGGCCAGAACCTCGGTATAGTCTTCCAGATACGCGACGACATCTTCGACTATTACGACAGCGCGGACATAGGCAAACCCACCGGCAACGACATGGCCGAAGGCAAACTCACGCTGCCCGCCATCTACGCTGTGAACCACGATGCGCCCGCCGAAATCAGAGAGCTGGCTTACAAGGTGAAAGACCGCAGCATCAGTACCGATGAAATCGGCAAACTTGTGGCCTATACCAAGGCCAATGGCGGTATAGAATATGCCGAGCGCCGCATGTGGGAGTTTCACGATGAAGCCTGCCACTTCATCGATACCTATATCCATCAGGACGATATACGCCAGGCACTTAGAGCTTATCTCGACTACGTCATCAAGCGCAACAAATAATCCCCAATTCATCGCGATTTTCCCCTCGTCAGTGCATCATATAGCCATCCACGTGCAATATGATGCACTGATTGTTTTCGGCCGTATTTCGGGGCGTGAAACCGTGGTTGCGGGGCGTGATAAAAGTAATGCAAACCATGAAAACACCGTTTCGCACCATGCACTCAGCGTTTCGCACCATGAAATTATCGCCAACGTGACCTCCGCCGAGTTGTCGGGATGGTAGAAATGACTCTGGATGAACGGGGAACGCGCGCGGAGGCGGATACGAAAAGGGCGATGCAGACTGCGCGGTCTGCATCGCCCTTAGGCGTTATGCCATCCCTTGTGGGGAAGGCTGTGGAGTTAGAAGTATTTTACCTCTTTGCCCTCGATTGTGCTGATAAGCAGGTTGGTAAGACGGCTGGTGCCCAAGCGGAACCACTTGTTGGTGAGCCACTTCTCGCCCAGCACCTCCTTGACGATGGTGTAGTAGGTCACAGCGTCCATCACGGTATTGATACCGCCTGCGGGCTTCAAGCCAATCTGGATGCCGGTCTCGTCGTAGTACTCCTTGATGGCCTGGCACATCACGTAGACAGCCTCGGGAGTGGCAGAAACCTTCTCCTTGCCGGTAGAAGTCTTGATATAGTCGGCACCGGCATACATGGCGATGATAGAGGCACGCTTCACGTCGGCCATTGATGGCAGATCGCCTGTCTCGAGGATTACCTTGAGTGGCACTTCGCCGCAAATATCCTTGATTTCGCTGATTTCATCGGCTACAGTCTCATAGTCGCCCGACAGATACTTGCCCACCGACTGCACGATGTCAATCTCGGTGGCGCCATCCTTGACTGCGAGTGCAGTCTCGGCAATCTTGACCTCGATGAAGGTCTGAGAAGAGGGGAAAGAGGCACACACGTTGGTTATCTCTACACCGTCTACCTCCAGGCTCTCGCTCACCAGTTTGGCGAAGCAGGGATAGGTGCATACGGCAGCCACGTGGGGCAGTTCCTTGTAGTCCTTGGCAAAGTTGTTAACACGCTCTACCATAGCCAGAATCTCTTCTTCGGTGTCGGTGGTACGGAGCGAGGTCAGCTCGATGCTGCCCAGAAGGAAGCGGTGAACCTCGTCGGTATTGTTCTCAGCTGCTTTTTCTACGATTTTCTTTACTTCTTCGGCAACTTCAGCATCGGTGATGTTGAGGTTGTACTTGTTCAGCGCCTGCTGATACTTGTCAACGTTCTTAATGTCTGTCATATTGTTTGGGTTATTAATGATTGTCATAAAGTTACAGTTTGCTGTTGTTGATATGGCGCGTGGCGTCGCGGCGGGTCTTCTTTTCAAAGCTCTTTTCGAGCTCGGCGGTGAGGTCTATGCCCGTCTGGTTGGCGAGGCAGATGAGCACCCACAGCACATCGGCCATCTCTTCGCCCAGGTTGGGCTTTTCGCCCGCCTTGAAGCTCTGGTCGCCATAGGTGCGCGCCATGACGCGTGCCAGTTCGCCCACCTCTTCGGTGAGGCAAGCCATATTGGTGAGCTCAGAGAAGTAGCGCACTCCATACTGCCTTATCCATTCGTCTACTCGTTGTTGTGCTTCTTGTATAGTCATAATCAGTGGGTTAGGAGGTATGCTGCGATTATGCCCAAGAGCGTCAGGGCCATGATGAGGTAGACCACGGCGCTTCGGCGCTTGTCCTTCCAGTTGCGCAGGGCGGTGATGGTGTAGTAGATGGTACACAAGATGCCGCCTATGATGAGCCATGTGGCGCTCTTCATCAAGATTCCGCCCACCACGATGGCGAGCATGCCCAGGATGTTGATGAGCCAGATGGCCGTTTCCTTGATTTCGTTCATATCTATCACTTAGTTGAAGGCTGCTGTGGTTCAGGCTATTACGCCGTCTATCATAGCCCGCATGGCGAGCATCACGGTCAAGAAGGCGAAGATGAGGGTAATCACCGCATAGTAGGCGAGCATGCCCTTGTGCCACACGCCCGTAGCGATGCCGATGCGGAGAATCTGGATGAGCGTCTGGAGCAATATGCCGAAGAAGATGGCAAAGCCCACGCACGCTACGGCTGCTGCCGAGAGGTGGAGCAGGCGCCCCAGAGTCTTGCTGAGCAGTATGATGGCAAGCGCCACAATTTTTGCGATAGTCTTGATATTCATGTTGTTCATTGCTATAGTTTACTCTTTGTTCTTGGTGTCCATACAGATGGTCACAGGGCCGTCGTTGACCAGTTCTACCTTCATGTCGGCGCCAAACTCGCCCGTGCCTACCTGCTTGCCGAGCGCCTCGCTCATTCGGGTGCAGAAGTAGTTGTACAGGGGCACCGATACGTCGTGCGTAGCGGCTCGGAACCATGCCGGGCGGTTGCCCTTCTTGTAACTCGCGAAGAGCGTGAACTGTGATACCACGAGTATCTCGCCCTGTACCGACAGGATATCACGGTTCATGACTCTCTGTTCGTCCTCAAAGACGCGCAGACCTATAACCTTGTGTACCAGCCAGTCGGCATCCTCGCGGGTGTCGGCGCCTTCTATTCCCACAAGGATAAGGTAGCCTTTGCCGATGGATGATTTGACCTCGCTGTCTATGGTGACCGATGCGCGCGAAACGCGCTGTATGACAATTCTCATAGTGACTATCGTTGTGCTATAATCTGCAAATATACTAAATTTGCCATAATTTAACCCATCATTTGTTTTATTTTTGCTCGCGAGGGTCGAAATATCGTCTGTAACAGCCATTCTGAGCCCTCCGAGAGCCTCTGTAGCGGCGTTTTGGGCTGCCGTGGGTATGGAGGTACCCTCCAGCCTCGCAGAGGGGCTCTCCAGCCTCGCAGAGGTACCCTCCAGCTTTGTAAAGGTACCCTCCATGATTGTAGATGCAAACTGCATGCTTTCAGATCTAAACTGCATGGTTGGCGATGTAATCGCTATGATTGCTGTGAAGGTCGGAAAGGTGGTCGTGGTGGGCTGTTGTTATATGTAATACAGTACCGCTGAAGCTGTCACTGACGGCGCGGCATAAAAAGACTATCAGCGCAGTGGTGGAGGCTACTGCGCTGATAGTCAATGGGTTAACGAGTGGAGTGGGAGAGAGCTACTCGCTCGCAGGGTGGAAATGGTCGTAAATCACCTTGGCTTTGGCGTTACCCACTGAGGCAGAGAGGGTTGGGAGCGAAGCCTCGCGGATGGCCTTGACCGTCTTGAACTGCTTTAGGAGCGCCTCGCGCGTCTTGGGGCCTATGCCTCGGATGTCGTCGAGCTGAGAGTGGAGCGCGTGCTTGGACCGCTTGTCGCGGTGGAAGGTGATGGCGTAGCGGTGAACCTCGTCCTGGATGCGCGTGAGGGCATGGAAAAGCTCGCTCTTGACATCGAGCGCCACCGTGCAAATGGGGTCGCCGAAGAGCAGTTCATTGGTGCGGTGGCGGTCGTCCTTGGCGAGTCCAGCCACGGCAATATTGAGTCCCATCTCGCCATTGACCACAGCCGATACGACATCCATCTGGCCCTTGCCACCATCGGTGATAATCAGGTCGGGCAACGGCTGGTGTTCGTCGGTCATGCGCTGATAGCGGCGGCGCACTACCTCCTGCATAGACGCGTAATCGTCGGGTCCGACGACGGTCTTGATGTTGTATTTGCGGTATTCCTTCTTGGCGGGGCGCATGCCCTTGAACACCACGCAACCCGCCACGGCGTCGGAGCCAGAGATATTGGAGTTGTCGAAACACTCGATGTGGTAGGGGAGCTTGGGCAGCTTCAGTTTGGCCTGCAGCTCCTTCATCAGGCGCGTCTGCTTCTGCTCAGGGTTGAGCTTTTCAGCTTGTTTGAGCCTGTCGAACTTGTACTGACGGCTGTTCATTTCAGATAACTCCAGCAGATGGCGCTTGTCGCCCCGTTTCGGCACGGTGAAGGTGACGTTGCTGAGCTGCCACGACAGTTCGAACGGCACTATTACTTCGCGTGCCGTGCTTTGAAAACGCTCGCGAATCTCGGGAATGGCGTCAATGAGCAGCTCTTCGCACGTTTCATCGAGCTTACGCTTATATTCAAAGGTGAAACTCTGGTTGATGGTGCCGTTTTTCACGTGAATATAGTTGATATATGCATTCCGTGACGCCTCGTCGTCAATAATGCTGAATACATCGACGTCGGTAATGGTGTGGCTCACCACCTCGCTGCGGCTCACGAAGCCCTGGAGCAGCATATAGCGCTGCTTGACCTGCTCGGCCTCCTCGAACTTGAGCGCTGCAGACAGTTGCTGCATCTGCTGATACAGCAACTCGCTCAACTCGCGCGTATTGCCCTTGAGAATTTCGCGTGCCTGGCGGATACATTCCATATAATCATCGTAGCTCTGACGACCACAACACGGCGCACCACAATTATGAATGTGGTATTCGAGGCAAGGCTTGTACTTACCGGCAGCGATGCCTTCGGCGGAAATAGGGAACTGACACTTGCGCGGCTTGTAAATTTTGCCGATTAGGTCGAGAATATTGTACATGCTACTGATGTGGCTGTAGGGGCCAAAGTATTGTCCGCCCTTGCGGTTGATGGTACGCGTCTTGAAAATTCGGGGCAGATATTCCTTGGTGATACAGATGCTGGGGTAGGTCTTGCCGTCTTTGAGCAGCACATTATAGCGCGGGTTGTAACGCTTGATAAGGCTGTTTTCGAGCAGTAGCGCGTCTTCTTCGGTGTTGACCACGGTGTAGGTGATGTCGCAGATTTTGGACACCAGCACCTTGGTCTTGAACCTATCGACCTCGGTATGGAAGTAAGACGAAACACGGCTCTTCAGCCTTTTGGCTTTTCCCACGTAAATGATGGTGTGGTCCTTGTCATAGAACTGATAACTGCCCGGTTTCTCCGGCATATTGAGGACAATGTTTTTGAGTCTTGCCAATAGTTCCTCTTTCTCTTTCTTCATGCTTAAACCTATTGGAAACAAATGAAATAGCCGCTTAAAGTTTCACGTGAAACTTTAAGCGGCCTTTAATCTTTGCCGTCATTGTTTCATGCTCGCCGCCGATGGTTCCGACAGTTGTCGGGATGGTGGAGTGGGGCACGGGAATGATGCAAAGCCTAAAGGCCGCTCTCGCTAAAATATTAAACCTGTATGAGAGATGTCACTTCGATATCGTCGTCGAAAGCATCTCGGCCATTGAGACCCTCATTGACAAGCTCGATGATGAAGTTGCAGTACACCTTTTTGGGGTTGAACTTCTTGACCAGGTCACAGGCAGCCTTCATGGTTCCGCCGGTAGCGAGCAGGTCGTCGTGGAGCAACACCACATCGTTCTCGTTGATGGCGTCCTTGTGGATTTCGATGGTGTCGATGCCATACTCCTTGGCGTAGCTCTCCTGTACGGTCTCGCAGGGCAGCTTGCCAGGCTTGCGGCAGAGCACGATGCCTGCGTTGAGCTGGAGTGCCACTGCCGACGACATCACAAAGCCTCGGCTCTCGATACCCACAATCTTGGTAATGCCCTTGTCCTTGTAGAGGTCTACCATCTCATTGGTAATAATCCTAAGACATTCGGCGCTCTTGAAGAGCGTGGTTACATCTCTGAAATTTACGCCCTTGATTGGCCAGTCGGGAATGCAGCGTAAATTCTTCATTAATACTTCGTTGTTCATTGCAATTATAATATTTATAGATTTATCCTTGTTTCACGTGAAACTATCTTCCCATAAGTACCAGCAGCACATTGATGTCGCTGGGTGACACTCCAGGGATGCGGCTTGCCTGTGCCAGGGTCTCGGGGTTAATCTTCTCGAGCTTCTGGCGACCCTCGGTCGAGATTTCGTGGAGCTCGCTGTACTTGAAGCGACCCCTAATCTTGATATTCTCCAGTCTGTGCATCTTGTCGGCAATGATGCGTTCGCGCTCGATGTAACCCTTATACTTGATTTTGATTTCTGCCGCCTCGCTGGTTTCCTCCTTGCGGTTGGGCAGACCCTCTATCAGTGCGCGGAGCTGGGGCACGGCGTCGGCCATCTGCTGGATGCTCACCTGGGGACGGCTGACGAGGTCGGCGACCTTGCATCCCATGCGGAGTGGGGTAGTGCCGATGCTCTCGAGCCACGGGTTGATGTCGGCGGGCTTGACGCTGGTGCTGGCGCAGAAGTCGATGATGCGCTCTATGCCCTCGCGCTTCTGCAACCACCAGTCGTAGCGCTCGCGCGATGCCACTCCGAGGTGATAGGCACGCTCAGTGAGTCGGGCGTCGGCATCATCCTGTCGCAGAAGTATACGGTATTCTGCGCGCGAGGTAAACATGCGGTAAGGCTCGTCGACCCCCTTGGTGGTGAGGTCGTCGATGAGCACACCTATATAACTCTCGTCGCGCGCCATGACAAACGGCTGGCCTCCGCCACACTTGATGGCAGCGTTGATGCCCGCCACGAGACCCTGTCCTGCAGCCTCTTCGTAGCCCGTGGTGCCATTGACCTGTCCGGCGAGGAAGAGCCCGCTGACGACCTTGGACTCCAGCGAGTGGTCGAGCTGGGTGGGGTCGAAGTAGTCGTACTCGATGGCGTAGCCCGGGCGATAGAAGCGCGCGTCGCGCAGTGCGGGGATGGCGTGGAGTGCCTGCAGCTGTATGTCGATAGGCATGCTCGACGAGAAGCCATTGAGATACATCTCATTGGTATTCTCCCCTTCGGGCTCGAGGAACAGTGGGTGCTGCTCCTTGCCGGGAAAGGTGACGAGCTTGGTCTCTATCGACGGGCAGTAACGCGGTCCGGTGCTCTGTATCTGCCCGTTGAAGAGCGGCGAGTCTGCCAGTCCGCTGCGGAGTATGTCGTGAGATTGCTTGTTGGTATAACAGGTCCAACAAGGCAGTTGCTGCAGTGTGCGGAGAGGAGCCATATAACTGAACTGATGAAATCCCTGTTCGCCGGGTTGCTCCTCTGTGTCTTCGAAGTGTACGCTTCGTCGGTCGATGCGTACGGGTGTGCCCGTTTTCATACGTCCTACGCGTATGCCGTGGCTGGCTATGCTCTCGCTGAAGTTCAGGACAGCCGGCTCGGCGCATCTGCCACCCGGCACCTTATGCTTGCCGATGTGCATGAGTCCGTTGAGGAATGTGCCTGCCGTCACCACCACCGCGCGGGCATGGAATGTTACTCCCCAGATGGTGGTAACTCCCACAGCCACACCGTCTTTGACGATGAGTGTGTCTGCCTGGTCCTGCCAGATATCCAGATTGTCGGTGTGGTCAAGTATTTCGCGCCATTTCCAGATGAACTTTCCCCTGTCGCATTGCGCCCTTGGCGACCAAACGGCTGGGCCTTTTCCCTGATTGAGCATTCTGAACTGTATGGCAGTGGCGTCGGTGACGATTCCGGTCTGACCGCCGAGAGCATCAATCTCCCTGACTATCTGTCCTTTAGCTATGCCACCGATGGCCGGGTTACAGCTCATCTGTCCAATCTTGTTCATGTCCATAGTAATCAGGCACGTCCGAGCGCCCATCCGGGCAGCTGCGGCAGCGGCTTCGCAGCCTGCGTGTCCGCCTCCGATTACTATCACATCATAATCAAATTTCATTATGTTGTAATATTTTCCGCAAAAGTAAGAAATTAAATCCAATTTTTTGATGGTTTTGCTTTGAATTATAATAAAAATATAGTATTTTTGCATCCGCTGAGCCTCTATCATACCTTATAATAATGTGCGAGCAGTCATTTTAGGGTCTATGATAGTGGCTCTCGGTAGTATTGTCATGATATAACATTACTAACAATTAAATAATTAAATTACAATCATTTATGTGGTTAATCAATTCATCTATTGGTAGAAAGGTAGTGATGTCTGTAACCGGCATTGCGCTTATCCTTTTTCTGACGTTCCATTGCTGTATGAACGTTGTAGCCCTATTTTCGGGTAAAGCCTACAACATGATTTGTGAGTTGCTTGGTGCCAACTGGTATGCCCTCGTGGCTACTCTTGGTCTGGCTGCTCTCGCAGTGTGTCACATCGTGTACGCGTTTATCCTCACCGCACAGAACCGTCGTGCGCGTGGCGCTTCACGCTACGAGGTAACCGTCAAGCCCGAGAAGGTAGAGTGGGCTTCGCAGAACATGCTCGTGCTGGGTATCATCATCCTGCTGGGTCTGCTGCTCCACCTCTTCAACTTCTGGTACAACATGATGTTTGCCGAGCTTACCGGCATGGCTGTTGGTCATCTGCCCTCTGACGGCTTTGCCTTCATCCAGGACACCTTCAAGAATCCTGTTTATGTAGTGCTGTATCTCGTGTGGCTTGCCGCTCTGTGGTTCCACCTCGCTCACGGTTTCTGGAGTTCTATGCAGACCCTCGGCGTAAGTGGCAAGGTATGGTTCAAGCGTTGGCAGTGCATCAGCGTGGTTTACACCAGTCTGCTCATGCTCGCCTTTGTAGTAGTGGTTCTGGCTTTTGCCTTCAATTGTGCCCCCAGCCTCTGCTGAATCGCCTAAGTAATTAATTCATGTAACAATCGAAAAAGTAATAGTAATTATGGCTAAGACTTTAAATTCAAGAATACCCGAGGGTCCAGTAGCTGAGAAATGGACCAATTACAAGGCTCATCAGCGCCTGGTTAACCCCAAGAACAAACTCAAGCTCGATGTCATCGTCGTAGGTACAGGTCTGGCTGGTGCCAGTGCTGCCGCCTCACTCGGTGAGATGGGATTCAACGTGCTCAACTTCTGCATCCAGGACTCTCCCCGTCGTGCTCACTCTATCGCCGCCCAGGGTGGTATCAATGCCGCCAAGAACTATCAGAACGACGGCGACTCAGTATATCGTCTTTTCTACGACACCGTAAAGGGTGGTGACTATCGTGCCCGCGAGGCCAACGTATACCGTCTGGCTGAGGTGTCTAACAATATCATCGACCAGTGTGTAGCCCAGGGTGTGCCTTTCGCCCGCGAGTATGGTGGTATGCTTGCCAACCGCTCTTTTGGTGGTGCCCAGGTTTCACGTACCTTCTATGCCAAGGGTCAGACCGGCCAGCAGCTGCTGCTCGGTGCCTACTCTTCTCTGAGCCGCATGGTTCAGGCTGGCAAGGTGAAGCTCTACACCCGCTACGAGATGGAGGATGTGGTAATCGTTGACGGCCACGCCCGTGGTATCATCGCCAAGAACCTGGTGAGCGGCGAGCTCGAGCGCTTCTCTGCCAATGCTGTGGTTATCGCCACCGGTGGTTATGGCAACACCTACTTCCTCTCTACCAATGCTATGGGTTGCAACTGTACCGCTGCCGTTCAGTGCTACCGCAAGGGCGCATACTTTGCTAACCCCTGCTACGTACAGATTCACCCCACCTGTATCCCCGTTCACGGTGACAAGCAGAGCAAGCTGACCCTGATGTCTGAGTCGCTGCGTAACGACGGCCGTATCTGGGTTCCCAAGAAACTTGAGGACGCCAAGCGTCTGCAGGCTGGTGAAATCCAGGGTTCTGATATCCCCGAGGAAGACCGCGACTACTATCTGGAGCGCCGCTATCCCGCCTTCGGTAACCTCGTTCCGCGCGACGTGGCCTCACGTGCAGCCAAGGAGCGCTGCGACAAGGGCTACGGTGTCAACAATACCGGTCTGGCCGTATTCCTCGACTTCTCTGAGTCTATCAACCGTCTCGGTATCGACGAGATTCTCCAGCGTTACGGCAACCTCTTCGACATGTATGAGGAGATTACCGACGTCAACCCCGGCAAGCTGGCCCGCGAGATTGACGGCGTGAAGTATTACAACCCCATGATGATCTTCCCCGCCATCCACTACACTATGGGTGGTATCTGGGTAGACTATGAGCTTCAGACCACCGTTCCCGGTCTGTTTGCTATCGGTGAGTGTAACTTCTCTGACCACGGTGCCAACCGTCTGGGTGCTTCAGCCCTCATGCAGGGTCTCGCCGATGGTTACTTCGTGCTGCCCTACACCATCCAGAACTATCTGGCTGACCAGAGCCTCTGGCCCCGCCTTTCTGTCGATATGCCCGAGTTTGACGCGGCTGAGAAGGGCGTTCAGGCCGAGATTGACCGCCTGATGAACATCCACGGCAAGCGCTCTGTAGACTCTATCCACAAGGAGCTTGGCCATATCATGTGGGAGCACGTAGGTATGGGCCGTACCAAGGAAGGTCTGGAGAAGGGTCTCGAGCTGCTCAAGGCACTCCGCGACGAGTTCAACAGCAACCTCTTCATCCCCGGCACCAAGGAAGGTCTCAATGTCGAGCTCGACAAGGCCATCCACCTGCGCGACTTCATCCTCATGGGCGAGCTTATCGCTTACGACGCCCTGCACCGCGAGGAGAGCTGCGGCGGTCACTTCCGTGAGGAGCACCAGACTGAGGAAGGTGAGGCCAAGCGCGACGACGAGCACTTCTTCTATGTAGGCTGCTGGGAATACCAGGGCGACGACAACAAGGCCCCTGAGCTCATCAAGGAGCCTCTGGAGTACGAGGCAATTAAGGTTCAAACACGTAACTATAAGAATTAATAATCATGGCTAAGAATATATCATTCACACTAAAGTATTGGAAGCAGAACGGACCCAAAGACAAGGGCCATTTCGATACACACGAGATGAAGAACATCCCCGACGATACCTCGTTCCTTGAGATGCTCGACATCCTCAACGAGGAGCTTATCGAGGCTGGTCAGGAGCCTTTCGTTTTCGATCACGACTGCCGCGAGGGTATCTGCGGTATGTGCTCACTCTACATTAACGGTGTGCCCCACGGCAAGACCGAGCGTGGTGCTACCACCTGTCAGCTCTACATGCGCCGCTTCAACGATGGCGACGTGATTACTGTAGAGCCCTGGCGTTCGGCTGGCTTCCCCGTTATCAAGGACTGCATGGTAGACCGCGGTGCTTTTGACAAGATTATCCAGGCTGGTGGCTACACTTCTATACGTACTGGCCAGGCCCAGGATGCCAACGCCATCCTTATCTCCAAGGAGGCTGCCGACGAGGCTATGGACTGCGCTACCTGTATCGGCTGCGGTGCCTGCGTGGCTGCCTGCAAGAACGGCTCGGCCATGCTCTTCGTCAGCTCTAAGGTAAGTCAGCTCGCACTGCTGCCCCAGGGCCGTCCGGAGGCTGCCAAGCGTGCCAAGGCCATGATAGCCAAGATGGATGAACTCGGATTTGGTAACTGTACCAACACCCGTGCCTGCGAGGCCGTGTGTCCTAAGAGCGAGTCTATCGCTAACATAGCTCGCCTTAACCGCGAGTTTATCTGCGCCAAGCTCAGCGACTAACACGTCGTCACAGCATACAGCTAAAGAGCCCTGCAAGCACCCTCACCGGGTAGCCTTGCAGGGCTCTTTTTTAGTCTGTCGTCATCGCGGGCTCCGCTGTAGCTCTCCCTCGCCACCGCCTTATAACTTACTTTCTACATAAGGTCTCCCCGTGATTTATAACTGCCACTGTTTTAGTGGTTATAAATCTCTCTCTTCATACGGATACACTTTTATGAGGGAATGTCTGCTGCAAGTGTACATTTTTATGGGGGGGAATAATCAAGCTAGAGGCACACTTTTATGAGGCAATGTGGGCTCCTGGCCCCCTTAGCGTCCTCGCCGTAGGCAGGGGCATATCCTTTCATAGCCTGTCCTAAGTCTCCCCCTGCGCCCTTATTCTCCGCAAAAACGGGGCGAATATGCGGAGAATAGCACAGCTAATTTCCTATCCGCCCGTGCCGGTCGCGGGAAATGGGGAGACCGACCTTTACGTTTCCCGGAGCCGTCATTAGCGAGCTGGGAGCCGTCATTAGAAACGTGGAGACCGGTCTTTTCTTCTCTCGTGGTGTCCACTCTGGCAGTGCTTGCCTTTTCACATCCCCCATTGGAGGCTTGGGGGCCACTTACTTTTTTACTTTTCCCGTGGTTGGCCGTTAGTTTGCCGGTCGGAGCCGTCCCGGCGTTTGTCTTTAGTGTTATTTAACTATTGTTGGACGCATTTTTAACGTTTGTGTTGCCTTTTTGTAACATTACCGCTGTAATTTTGCAAATGAAGTCTAAAATATCTGAAGAAATGACCATCACCTTAGCCATCTGAGTATGTTTGGCCCCAGTGGTGCTCATCATCTTCTTACCCCATCAACCAACTATGGCCCAGGGGGTTGTCATCGCCCCCCAGCCTATTAACCATATAGCTCTATAACATATATATCGCAAGTTCTAACAAGTATCTGGAATAATAACTATTAAATAATTAATTTTATGACAAAACATTTACGATTATTAATGCTGGTTCTCCTTGCAATAGTGTGTATGGGGGGGTATTCTCAGACTAAGTCTGTAGTATGTACTTTGGATAAAGAAGCTGCAAATTGTACTACTGACAATTCAGATTTTAAGGTGTCTTGGGTCTATAGCTTAGATGCGTATGCCAAAGTTGAAAATGGGGTGCAATTTCTTGCTAAAGAAGGCCAAAAGTCATTTACTTTGACAGCGACTATGCCTTCTTCTGTTAAGATTAGTTCTGTAACCGTAGAGGCTGCCAGAAGTAGTGTGAAAAAAGGAACTAAGACATTGGAAGTTTTAATTGCAAACTCAAGCATTGGAACGCAAACAATTACTAAAAATACGCTTCAAGATTTTTCGTTTGTACCTATAACCCCAATACTATCAAACTCTTTAGTATTACAATTGGAGAGTAGTGTTACGGAAGCCTCACATTTTATTAAAACTGTCACAATAGAATATGAGGAAGTAAATTCTGGCTTAACTGCTACCACAACCTCTTTCGGTTCTGATTACGATAACAAAAACTTTAACTTCGTAGATGGCGTATTAGCTGGTTTTACCCCCCCCGTTGCAACATGTAAAACAGAGGGCGTAGCAGGAACAATCGCATATAGTAGTTCTGATAACGATATTGTTACCGTAGATAATGAAGGAAAACTTAATTTTACTAATACCAAGTTTGGCAAAGCTACTATTACAGCTACTTTCACTCCAAGTGACCAAGATAAATACGCAAAGTCTACTGCTACTTATACAGTAATAAACACGCATATTTATAATAGTATTGCTGACTTAAAGAAAGCCATCACTTCTACATCTACAACTAATCCCGATGAGCTAAAGATTAATCTTACAGATGCCGTTGTAACATACGTAAATGGATCTAATGCTTTTATTCAGGATGCCACTGCGGGCGTACTGGTTTATATGAAAAACCATGGGCTTAATGCTGGTGATAAGTTTACGGGAGTGGTAGATGTAAAAGCCTGCATATATAACGGTCTTCCAGAGATTACCAGTTGGAAGCCATCTGCTGATATAGCAAAAACAGAGAATGTAGATATTCCCGTAACAGAAGTGACGCTTGCTGATATTGCCGGTGATAATTATAGCAAATATGAGAGCGTGCGCGTTAAGGTCATAAATGTAGAGGTTACTTCTGCAATGAATGGACAGGATGCTAAGATTTCACAGAATGGTACAGAACTGGCTGTTCGGGCAGGCGTAACTGGCCTTAAAGAAATGGATGCAAGTCAGCATCTCGATATAGTTGGCTATCCTGGTGTGTATAATACCACTATTCAGCTGAATGTTTGGGAACAGAGTGACATAACCATACATCAGGAGGCAGATAAGGCTGACCCAGAGATAGCTTTCAAGGAGACAGAGAAGACAGTAGAACTGAAAGAGGATGCAATAGAATTGTCAACCTTGATAAGTAATCCTCACGAACTTCCTATTACATATACATCCAGCAATGCCGAGATAGCCGAGGTCTCAAAGGGTGTAATATATATGTATAAGACTGGCAAGGTGGATATTACCGCTAAATTTGCAGGAGATGATACGTATAATGCAGTTGAGAAAACGTTGGCTCTTACGATAGAAGATAGTCGCGAGGGCGTAAAATCAATAGTGGAAATAACTTCCCAAGAAGATTATACAACAGAACTAAAAATACAAAAGGAGAATGTTACTTTAAAATGTAGTGATGGCAACTTGAAAAATTCAACAGAGTTTCGTCTGTATGGAAGCAGTAATACAACTATATCTGTAACAAGTGGGCAAATTGTAAAAATAGAATTAACAGGAAAAATAAAAAATTCAATAGGCTTGGACAAATTAACACCAACTCCAGGTGTATATGAAGTTGCTACGGATAAAAAGTCTGCAGTTTGGACAGGTGAGGCTGCTTCTGTTGTATTTAGAAATACTGCCAGTTCGCAAGTGCAGGTGACAAGTATTAAGGTATATATAAAAGAAACTAAAGTTCCTGTTGTATTAGACGAAAATGATAATAGTAACACATTTGAGGAAAACAAGGATGTAAATGTTACCATTAAGCGTACATTCTATAAGGATGGAGACTGGAATACACTCTGCTTGCCCTTTGATGTAAGTGAAGAAGAGGTTAAGACTGCTTTTGGTGATGATGCCAAGTTACGCCAGGTAGACGAGGCCAATAGCAAGGGCAATACGGTGGCCTTTACTGAAGCTAACGCTATCAAGGCAGGGGTGCCTTATCTTATCAAGTTTGACAAAGTAGCTGAAAATGCAGATCAGCCACAGGAGTTTAACCATACTTTCGAGGGTGTAACACTTACAAAGAAAGTTGAATATAGCGTTTTGGCTGACTGTAATATCATTTTTGCAGGCAGCTATTCAGCCTTTACCCCTGAGGATTTCTTGAAAGAATATGATGTTTGTGATGTTGTGGCCTCAATGGCAGCAGCCAATACACTGAAGAAAGTCAATGCCAGAACTACTATTAAGGGTCTCCGTGCTGTCTTCGGTCTTGCTTCATCCGTACAGCCACAGGCTGTTAAGGTGATCATTGACGGTACAGCCACAGGCATTGGTGACCTGCATGTAGACGGAACCACCGTAGCCAATGGGCGTGTGTACAACCTGAATGGACAGTGCGTAGGTACCAGTCTTGAAGGTCTCAAGGCCGGTGTATATATCCAGAATGGTAAGAAAGTGATAATAAACAAGTAAATAATAGGAGATATATAATATGAAGAAGACATATATAAGTCCCGCGACAGAGATAATAGTTATCAAGGGTACAGCGATTCTCGCTGGCTCTAACACGGTGAGCAATGATGATAATGGCATAGACTTCAATGTTGGTACTATGGGTAGTCACGATGGTGGTGCCTCGCGTACTATGGGCAACTTCAACCTGTGGGAAAACATTGACGAGACCAACGGGTACGTGGAAAAGTAAATATAAGGTAACATGAGCTACCCTTAGTGGGTGGCCCGATATATGGCAGACGCGCTGTAAGGTGTGGGAGTGGTTCCTGGCCTTGCAGCGCGTTTTTTATAGGAAACAGCCCTAACCGTTCCGATGGGGGAGTGCTGTTTTAGTTTTGGGGCGATAGCTCCCACAGGGCTGTATCTCCATAAAAATATGGAAATTGCTTGTTTTATTGCTAAATAAAAATTAACTTTGCGACCCGTGAGGGCAACGTGCAAGCCTGTGTGGCCAGCGCGTGCTGGTTGCGGAGGCATCCCCGTCACATCCGAAGTTCCCGCAAATATTCCCGCAACCATCGTGAGAAATACAAAGACCGACCTCCACGAAGAAAAGTAAAAAGATAAAATGGTGAAAAAGGACTTTGAAAAGTAAAAAAGTAAAAAGGTAGAAAAGTAAAAAGGGTGGCCTGCTTGCTGATGTCGGCTGCCTGCACGCCCGTGGTAGCTATGGGAGAAGAAAAGACCGACCTTTGGCCGTCTCATGACGGCTCCCAGCTCGCTAAAGACGGCTCCCAGAATAGAAACGAGCGGTCTTTCGTAAATTGCGAGGACTTCTATGACCGCGAAAGTAGCTGATTTCTCCTTTGGAGGACTTAGTGGACTTTAGGATGGTATCTGTCTCTGTGCTTTTTGCCATCTTGCTTTTTGCTTTTTTACTTTTAGGGGGCTTTCAGGCTGTCTTTCGGCCGCGCGGTGATGGTGGCTACGGCCCTACGAATGACTATGATGAAGAACGAAGATACAATACGGTTTGTGCGCGAGCACGCCTCAGACGACGTGCGGGCCTTGGCCCTTATGGGCGACCGTCTGGGCACGGTAGACATGCCCTGGGCGCTTAACCAGATACGCGGCCGGCAGACGGCGATGAAGAAACTGCCCACGCTGGCCATGACGGAGGGTATAGTGTATCCTCCCCACCTGTCTATGGAGCAGTGCTCGAGCGAGCAGACGGCCGCGTGGAAAGCTGCGGTGTGTGCCACGGGCGCTCATGAGTCCATGGCAGACCTCACGGGCGGTTTCGGCATAGACTTCATGGCCATCTCTAAGGGTTATACCCATGCCACCTACGTAGAGGCCAACAGCGAGCTGTGCGACACCGTGCGCCACAACCTGGGCGTGCTGCACCGCAGCGCTAACGTGGTGTGTGCCGATGCCACCAACTATCTGCACACCATGGGCCACGTGTCACTGATATACATAGACCCAGCCCGGCGCAGCCAGAGTGGTGCGCGCACCTATGCCATAGCCGATTGCAGTCCCGACGTGACGGCGCTGTGCGATGAGTTGTTGGCCAAGGCCGACAGGGTACTCGTCAAGCTGTCGCCCATGCTCGACTGGCACGAGGCCGTGCGCCAGCTCCGTGGCGTGCGCGAGGTACACATCGTGTCGGTCGACAATGAGTGCAAGGAGCTGTTGCTCCTGCTGTCGGGCCAGTCGAGTGCTGAGGCTGAGGCCCAACCGATGCCCCCAGGCCAGGCGGCCCCCTTGGTGCGATGTGTAGACTTCACGACGCGGAGCGCGGAGCCCCTGGTCGAAACCTTCAGCGCCGCTGAGGCCACTGAGTCCCCCGCTATCCTGACCGGTGCCGTCGCCCCTGGTGCCTACCTCTACGAACCCTCTGCTTCGGTGATGAAGGGCGGATGCTTTGGCCCCCTCTGCCGCCGCTATGGCCTGCGGATGGTGGCCCCCAACTCGCACCTGTTCGTGGGCGACGCCCCCGGCGATTTCCGCTCGGGCCGCTGTTTCCGCGTCGTGGCCGTCAGCACCCTCAACCGCAAGCAGCAGCGCCGCGCCCTTGGCGGCATAGAACGTGCCAACGTCTCCGTGCGCAATTTTCCCCTGTCGGCCGACCAGCTCCGCCGTCGCCTCGGCCTGCGCGATGGTGGCCCCGTATATATCTTTGGCACAACCCTTTCGGACGGAGGTCACGTAGTGCTTATCTGTGAAAAAATCCGCTGATTTCTGCCGTTGTCTCCGTTTTATTTGCTATTTTTGCACTCTTAAAGAGTTTTTTTGTTAATATGTCAGACATACGTATCAAGCGTGTGGAAACCAAGAAAGACCTCAAAGCCTTTATTGAGTTCCATTACGATTTATATGAAGGCAACGCATACGATGTGCCCAATCTTTATAGCGACGAACTGAACACGTTGAGCCCTGAGCGCAATGCTGCCTTTGACTTCTGCGAGGCCGAATACTATCTGGCCTACCGCGACGGTAAGTTGGCCGGTCGCGTGGCCGCCATTATCAATCACCGCGCCAATGAGAAGTGGAACCGCCGCGATGTACGCTTCGGCTGGATAGACTTCGTAGACGACATCGAGGTGTCCAGGGCGCTGCTCCAGGCCGTAGAGGACTACGGGCGGGCCAAGGGCATGTACAGCGTGGTGGGCCCCTTAGGCTTTACCGACATGGATCCCGAGGGCATGCTTACCTTCGGCTTTGACAAGTTGGGCACCATGCCCACCATCTATAACTACCCCTACTACCCCGAGCACATGGAGCGCCTGGGAGGCTGGAGTAAGGACAACGACTACGTGGAGTACTACCTGGAAGTGCCCGAAACCATACCCGAGAAGTACACCAAGATAGCCCGGATGATAGAGCAGCGCTACAATCTGCACGTGCGCAAACTTACTAAGAAAGACGTGTTCGAGGGAGGCTATGGCCGTAAGCTCTTTGACCTGGTCAACGCCACCTATAAGGACCTCTACGGTTTCTCCGAGCTCACCGACAGGCAGATAGACCAGTACGTCAACATGTACTTCCCTCTGGCCGACCTCAGTCTTATCACCGTCATCGAGGATGGCAATGCCGACAACCGCCTGGCAGGCATGGGCATCACCATCCCTTCGCTCTCGCGCGCCCTGCAGGAGTGCCACCGCGGCCGCTCTGTGGCAGTGAGGCGTCGTCGAGTCCGATGGCACTGGCTGATGCGTCCTTTCCAGACATCTCCTTCACGAGCAGTGTCATGATGGAGCGCAGCTGTTTGCGGGTCACGGGTTTGGTGTAGTCGTTGCCGAGCACGGCGTCGTCGATGAGGTTGTCGCACAGGGCGCGGTTTACGCCGTCCTGCGCCCACACGCTCATCTTGGCTTCCGACTTGCGTGGCAGTATGAACATCTGGTCGCTCGGCAGCTCCGTCTCCAGCAGGCATATATCTTCCTCGCTCTTCATACTTTCGAGCGTTGAGACTTTGAAATCTTCGAAAGAGCCTTCCATACCCATCATTTTCTGGTCTCTGGGTGTGAGGTGTCTCATGTGATAGCTGTGTGAGATACCGCAATAGATGCAGCTCTTCCAGTAGAGGTGCTCACCGGCTGCGTTTACGCCGATGTATGCCTGGTCGTTGGCTATGTTCTCGTTCATGTCGTGCCATTCCAGTACTTCGGCTGCCGGTCTGGCGCTGAAGGTGTGCGCTTTGTTTCGTTCGCACTTGCCGCAAACCTTGCATGAGTAGTACCATTTGAACGGTTGCTTGCATGTGTTGTACTGGCACACGCGGTCGGCAGCCTCTATCTTGGCTGTGAACACATGCTTGGTGCAGGTGAGAAGTTTGGTGGCTGCCACGCCAGCCTTCTGTGCCTCAAACACATCGCCGCGGTATGTGTGTATGGTGTATGTCGGCTCGGTGGCGTCGAGAGCCAGACAGTCGAGCACAGCCTTGCCTGCGTTCTCGGGGATGAACAATGTGCCCTTGGCGGTGTAGAGCTTTGTGCTCTGTTCCATATAATTGCGTCCCCATTTTGACAGCCGCTCGACGGTGGCCTCGTTGAGGTCTTTTACGTATTTCACGGCATCCACCTTGGGGCTAAGCCACACCTCTTTCAGATTGAATGTGGTGGAGAATGGGGCACCGAGTGTATTTGCGAATTCTGAGATGTTGTAGTTTTCCGCCCCGTTGCTTACGTCGATTATCAACTTGGTCATCAGCAGGGTGTTGTGATTTTTGTATGCATGTCCGCTCGACGAGATGTATTTCTCATGCATGAATTCGTAGAGCTGATCGATCTTGTCGACTACGAGCACATCCAGCGGGTGGTAGTGTGGATATACTTCGTCGGCCTCTTTGCGCGATATGTAGGGCAGGGTGGAGCGGTATTCCTTCTTCAGCACGTCGTAGTCGGAGGAATGGTCATCTTTCTCCTGCGGTCCGGCCTTGCCGCCAGGTATGGTGAATTTCACTTCCATAATGGGGAAGTAAGGGGCGCTTGTGAGCACGCGTGCCGGTATCCCGTTCACCGTGGCCTTGAAGTTTTCGGTCGACAGAACGTTGGAACCGTCTCTCTTTACCCATTCGGTCTGGTAATCTCCGTCCGGGTCTATCACTATCTCAATTGTGGCTATGTAGGGGTATCCAGCCTTCAGTGTGGGGATGCCCTCCTTGTTCTCGCCGAACTCGCCATCCCATGAGATGTCGCGCATTGATGACACCGCTCTTGAACAGGTCGCCGTAGGCGGTGTTCACCGCTTTCAGGGCGAGTTTTTCGGCTTTCTCTAAGTCCATTCCTGGAGTAGGGGCGTCAATCGTTATCTCCACCGATTTTATTTTCTTTTTGGCGGTGTCGGCCCACAGCGTGGCGGGCAGCAGAAGCAGAGCCGCTGCAAATGTCAAAAACAGCTGTTTCATATTGTGATTAATTTGATTGTGTTATGTTGAATTGTTATTTATGGTGTTTGGTTACTGTTAGTTTTTGATGGATACTGGTCGCATATGCAAACTTATCCTTAATTCCGCAACACTATTACAAATTAAACTTTTTAAGTACCTGAGCAACAAAAAGTTCTCAGACAAGCCAAGCGGCAGAGCCGAGCGCCCCAGGATTTTGCCATGTCAAAGACTTCACTTATTTTAGTGTTGCAAAAATAAACAAGAGAATCTGACGATAGACATGGCAAACATACAAATTAAATCTGAGAAACTCATTCTTTTTGGAGGAATGTTTTCAAGTAGGAAACTTTTTTAATCGTTTTTTCAAAACTGATAGACACATTGTGGCTGTCTGCTTGCTGTCTCCACTCCATATACTATCGATAACCGAGCCGATGACAAAACCGGCGATGGCTCCCAGCACACTCTGTGTCTGGGCAAATCCGCTAAAGAGTCCTATCCATTTGATAAATCCCATAGTTGTACTTATTTTGCCTGCAATTATATCGGTTTCTCATGTCCTATCCAAACAAATCACCCGAAATCGTCCTTTCCCCGTGCCTTTAGGCCCCGTGTCGGCGCCCGTTTATCCTTGTTTTGGCGCCGATTGCGGTCTCGCCGACGCCCCCTGGCTCCGTATTCATTGCTCCGCCGATGGCGCAAGTCGATGGATAATAGTTAAATAATGAAAGAAAAGTCCCTTTTTGTTTGTTATTATGTTCCGAAAACATTATTTTTGCAAAACATAATAATTGTAGTCAGATATAAAGAGCGTAGAGTTATGAAGTTTGTAGACAGAATTGACGAACAGCGACGTCTCCACGACGCCCTCCATGGCGACCATCCATCTGCCCTTGTCGTGGTGTATGGCAGGCGAAGGCTCGGCAAATCCACCCTCATCAAGAAGGTGCTCCGAGATGATGATGTCTATTTTATGGCCGACAACTCCGAGTCCGTTCAGCAGCGCAGGCTGTTGGCCAAGGCTTTGAGTTATCATTTAGCGGGATTTGACAAGGTCGAATATCCTGACTGGGAATCGTTGTTCCAGCAGCTTAACTACCGCACTACTGGGCATTTCACCCTCTGTATTGATGAGTTCCCCTTTTTAGTGAAGGTAGATAGTACCTTGCCGTCTGTCCTTCAGAAGCTCATCGATACCAAGGCTCTGAAATACTCCATACTCCTTTGCGGTTCGTCGCAGCAGATGATGCAAGGGCTGGTGCTCGACGCCGCCGAGCCACTCTATGGCCGCGCCGACACCATCATTCAGCTGACACCCATCAAGATTCGGTTCTTGCAGGAAATCCTGCAGAGCGACGCCGTGGCCACCATCGAGGAATATGCCGTATGGGGAGGTGTTCCCCGTTATTGGGAGCTTCGCGAACGCGAACCTTCGCTGATGGAGGCGGTGCGTTATCATATCCTTGACGTCAACGGCACACTCTATGAGGAACCTTCCCGCCTCTTTATGGATGACCTCACCCAGACCACGCTCTCTTCCACGCTTCTTTCTCTTATCGGCAACGGCGTCAATCGCTTGTCCGAGATAGCCGGCAAGATGGGTAAGCCTTCCACGGAACTGAGTCGGCCTCTGGGCAAGCTCATCAACCTGGGATTTGTAGAGCGCGACATCCCCTTCGGGGAAAGTCCGCGCAGCACCAAGCGTAGCATCTACAAGGTCGCCGACCCGTTTATGAACTTCTTCTACCATTATGTCATCCCCAATCGTTCGTTGATAGCTTTGGGCAGGTCAGAGATGGTCTGCCGGATGATACAGTCGGGCCTGTCCGATTATGTGGCAGCCTGTTGGGAGATGCTCTGCCGTCGTGCCGTGAGCGGAAATGTCATTGACGGAACGATATGGAATGTCGCCGGAAAATGGTGGGGTAGCGTTTCCCGCGACAAGAGTGTAGAACTCGATATCGTGGCCGAGTCGCAAGACAAGAAGCGCGTGCTTATAGGCGAATGTAAATGGACCGAGGGCGAATATGCCGAGCGCCTGTTTGATGACCTTAAGGAGCGCGCTCGTCTCTGTCCTTTCATCAAGGGTCGGCAGGTGGTTTATGTCCTGTTCCTCAAGCGTCCGGCTAAGGATGGCATCACCACCAACGTGTTCCTGCCCCAGGATGTAATCAACGACGAGTTCTAATAAGTGTCTCGTTACTTGTAGACGCTATGCCCGTCACCCCCACGGCTATCGCCGTGAAATTAGGCTTCGTCTCGGCAATAAAAATAAACGAGTTTATTTTGTATTTCGCTCGACTTGCGCACTTTACGGCTGTCGCCGTGAAGTTAGGCTTCGTCTCGGCAATAAAAATAAACGAGTTTATTTTGTATTTCGCTCGACTTGCGCACTTTACGGCTGTCGCCGTGAAGTTAGGCTTCGTCTCGGCAATAAAAATAAACGAGTTTATTTTGTATTTCGCTCGACTTGCACTAACTTTGCACCATACATTATTAATTATTAAAATAAGACTATACATTGAGAGACGATTTTGATATACGGGAGGAGTCGATGTCTTCTTCTGAGAAGGAGTTCGAGAACGCGCTCCGACCACTTCGCTTCGGCGATTTCTCTGGCCAGAAGAAGGTAGTCGAGAACCTTGAAGTTTTTGTCGAGGCAGCCAAGTACCGCGGCGAACCCCTCGACCACACCCTGCTGCACGGCCCGCCCGGACTGGGTAAGACCACGCTGAGCAACATCATCGCCAATGAGTTGGGAGTGGGATTCAAGATTACCAGCGGCCCCGTGCTCGACAAGCCAGGCGACCTTGCCGGCATACTCACCTCTCTCGAACCCAACGATGTGCTCTTTATCGACGAGATTCACCGCCTTTCGCCCGTGGTCGAGGAGTATCTGTACTCGGCGATGGAAGACTACCGCATCGACATCATGATAGACAAGGGTCCCTCAGCCCGCTCCATACAGATAGACCTCAATCCCTTCACCCTCGTGGGAGCCACCACCCGCAGCGGCATGCTCACCGCCCCGCTGCGAGCCCGCTTTGGCATCAACGCCCACCTGGAGTATTACGACCCCGAGACCCTGAAGCGCATCATCAGCCGCTCGGCAGGCATCCTGCGTGTGCCCATCGACGACGATGCCGCCCTGGAGATCAGCCGACGCTCGCGCGGAACGCCCCGTATCGCCAACGCCCTGCTGCGGCGTGTGCGCGACTTCGCCCAGGTCAAGGGCAACGGACGCATCACCACCGAGATTACCCGCTTTGCCCTCAGTGCGCTCAATATCGACCAGTATGGTCTCGACGAGATTGACAACAAGATACTCCTCACCATCATCGACAAGTTCCGCGGCGGACCCGTGGGACTCTCCACCATCGCCACCGCCATCGGCGAAGACATGGGCACCGTCGAGGAGGTCTACGAGCCCTTCCTCATCATGGAGGGATTCATCAAGCGTACTCCCCGTGGCCGCGTAGCCACCCCATTAGCTTACCAGCATCTGGGCCGCAACCCTCTGGGTGGCGAACCCCTCATGCAAGACTTGTTCGGACAATGAAGACAGCACTATTCACAGGCACTTTCGACCCCTTCACCATCGGCCATCACTCTGTGGTGACGCGCGCCCTGCCCCTCTTCGACCGCATCGTCATCGGTGTGGGCGTCAATGAGCGCAAGCAGACCCGGCTCAGCGCCCAGGAGCGCCGAGAGGCCATCGAGCGCCTCTATGCCGATGACTCCCGCGTCGAGGTAGTCACCTACACCGGTCTCACCGTCGAGCTCGCCCATAGCGTGGGCGCCTCGTGCATCCTCCGCGGCGTGCGCTCTGTCGCCGACTTCGAGTATGAGCGCCAGCAGGCCGACCTCAACCGCCGCATCGGCCACATCGAGACCCTCCTGCTCTATGCCGAGCCCGGTATGGACAGCATCTCGTCGAGCGCCGTGCGCGAACTCGAGCATTTCGGTTATCCTACAGACTCTTTTATTCCCCATAAGCAATGATTACATACAATGTAGAGGGCGTGCGCATGCCCGCCATAAAGAAGCGCGCCACCAATGCCTGGATCAGGGCCGTAGCTGCCAGCCACGGACGTCGTGTGGGCGAGGTGGGATATATGTTTGTTGACGACGAGAAGATACTCGAAGTCAACAACGAGTACCTCGGCCACAACTTTTATACCGATGTCATCACCTTCGACTACGATGAAGACGATGTCATCAATGGCGACATCGTCATCAGCCTCGATACCGTGCGCTCCAATGCCGAGCTCTTCGGCAAGACCTACGACGACGAGCTCCACCGTGTCATCATCCATGGCATCCTCCATCTCTGTGGCATCAATGACAAGGGTCCTGGCGAGCGCGAGCTGATGGAAGCCGCCGAAAACCGTGCCCTCGCCCTGCTCAGCGACATGCAGCGTCAGGGCAGAGGCTCCCAGCCCCGCTCTGGCTTGCTTTATCCTTCTTCCATGAAACGACAGTTTCTCCCCATCCTGCTGGCGGCATTTCTTGCAGCCTCCGGCGTCCAGGCCCAGCCATCCGCCAAGGGCCCCGAATGGCTTTCACGCGCCATTTTCTATCAGATATACCCTTCTTCCTTCCAGGATAGCGACGGCAACGGCATCGGCGACCTGCCCGGCATCATCTCCCGCCTCGATTACATCCAGTCTCTTGGCGTCAATGCCCTTTGGCTCAATCCTGTCTATGAGTCCGGGTGGTTTGATGGTGGCTACGACATCATCGACTTTTACCGTATAGACCCCCGATTCGGTACCAACAGCGACATGGTGCGTCTCATCGACGAAGCCCACAAGCGCGGCCTGCGCGTGTGCCTTGACCTGGTAGCCGGCCACCCCCCCGACCGCTGCCGGTGGTTTGTCGAGTCGGCCACCGCCGACCCCAACAGCCGCTACAGCGATTACTACATCTGGCCCGACTCCATCTCTGCCGCCGAGCGCGAGCAGATACGCCTCCGCCATGCTTCTGCCCATCCCGCCAGCGACACCCGTGGCCACTATGTCGAGAGCCCCTATCCCCGTGCCCGCTACTATATGAAGAATTACTTTGAGTGCCAGCCCGCCCTCAACTATGGCTACGCCCACCCCGACCCCTCCCGACCCTGGGAGCAGGCCGTCACCGCGCCCGGTCCGCAGGCTGTGCGCCGCGAGCTGCGCAACATCATGGCATTCTGGTTTGACAAGGGCATCGACGGGTTCCGTGTCGACATGGCGTCGTCGCTCGTCAAGAACGACCCCGACCGCTCTGCCATCCGCCAGTTGTGGCAGGAGATGCGGCAGTGGCGCGACAGCCACTACCCCCATTGCGCCCTCATCGCCGAGTGGGCCAACCCCGCCATGTCCATCCCCGCCGGCTTCGACGTCGACTTCTTCATGCACTTCAACCGCCCCGGTTACCCCTCTCTCTTCTTCGACCGCGACACCCCTGCCGGCAGCCGTTCGCCCTTTGAGTACAGTTACTTCAACCGCAACGGCCGTGGGCGCATCGACCAGTTCATCGACAATTTCTCCGAGTGCTACCGCCTCACCCGCGACCGTGGCTACATCGGTCTGCCCACCGCCAACCACGACTTCCAGCGCCTCCGTGCCGGCAGCCGCAATACCCCCGACCAGCTGCGCGTGGCCATGACCTTCCTGCTCACCATGCCCGGCATACCTTTTGTCTACTATGGCGACGAGATAGGCATGCGCTACCAGCCCGACGCCCCCGATGTCGAGGGAGCCACCGACCGTGCCGGCAGCCGCACCCCCATGCAGTGGGAGCCAGGCCCCACTGCCGGCTTCTCCACCTGCGCCGTCGACAGCCTCTATCTGCCTGTCTCTACCGATGGCGGCCTCCTCACCGTCAGAGCCCAGGAGGCCGACCCCCGCTCGCTGCTCCACTACGTGCGCCATCTGCTTCGTCTGCGCCGCGATGTGCCCGCGCTGGCCAATGAGGCTGGCTGGACGCTGCTCAGCGACAAGATGCGCCCTTACCCCATGGTCTACCGCCGCTCCACAGCCGACGATGTCTGCATCGTCGCCGTCAACCCCTCTGCCGCCAGCGTGAGCGCCTCCATCCCCACGCTCTCGGCGCCAGTCGAGGCCATCGCCCAGAGCGGCAAGGTCAAGTACAAGCGCGGCGCCACCACCGACCGCATCGTTATGGGCCCCGTCTCGGCTGTCGTCTACCGTCTTTCCCGCCCTTAGCCACCGTCACCATACAAGTATGGGGGATGACAAACCGCCTTTTCTGGCGAGGATGTCATCCCCCATATTCTTTTCGTAAGTTTTGCTGTCGTTGAGGCTCCAGCCGCTTGTCGCTTCAGTCCTCCGCCGGAGACCACTGGTGGTGCTGGCTGTTGTCTTTCCTTTTCTTAGGGGCGGTTTTTACCCCCCCCGTCGGCCTCGCTCTGCAGGTTAATTCTGTATTCACTCGGCGACATGCCCGTCTGCTCACCGAATACACGGTAGAAGGTCTGCACGCTTGCCATTCCGCACTCCTGCGATATCGCCTCTATCGTGTAGTCAGGGTGCAGTTGCATCAGTTCGATGGCTGCATCTATGCGCAGAGAGTTGATATAGTTCTTGAAATTGGTGTGTACGTAAGTCTTGAACAGGTTGGCAAACTTGTTTTTGGGCACATAGACCTCTTTGATTATGTCTTCGCGCGAGAGGTTGGGGTTCAGATACATTTTCTTTTCCACGATAGCCTTCATAATCTGGGCAAACAGATGGTCTTCTTCTGTCGACCCCGGGCGCATCAGCCACAGTTGCACAGCCGACTGGTCGCGTGGCGCTTCCACCAGTTCACCTCTCTCATAGCCGTAGAGCAGTCGCTTGTAGCGCTGCAGTCGTCCCAGTATCTGCATCTGCGCCTTGTCCTTGCGGCGGGCCCTGTGTATGTAGTACGAGAGGAAGCCTGTGGCCATCACAGCGTAGATGAGCGCCAGCGCGCAAGCCACGGCGAGCACATAGTCGATGTCGTAGTTGTCGCCCTCGTCCTCTGCCGCCTTTACCGGTGCTTTCGTCACCGCTTCGGTCTTCCTTTGTCGTGTCTCCCTATTGTTGGGCTGAATTTCCGACCGTGTTGCCTTCTTGCGGTTAATCATCATGATGCGGTAGCTTATGTAGGTGGCTTCCTCGTAACGCTTCAACATGCGGTAGCACTCAAATTGAGGAGCCAGAAACACTACGATGAAGCTCGCTGTCAGCGTGTCGTTGGCTGCGGCATACGTCTTCTCGGCTTTCTGAAGCAGCTTCAGCGCCTCTTCATACTCCCCCCTCTCGATGAGTCGGTTGGCCTGGCTGCTCATAATCACGCTGTTGGCCTTGTCGTCCTCGCGTTGCTGCGCATACAGGTTGCTGGCAGTCATGAGGAAGATTATAATCAGTAGTCTCAGAGTGTACATGTGTGTTCTATTACGGATAAACAGTTCTCTTTGGATTGTAATTCTTACAAAATTAGAAAAAGATATCCTATAAACCGTTGTTTTTACATTATTTAAGAGTATCTCCTTCTGTTTTGCAGTCATCTTCATGTTTTTTGCGAGACTTGAAACCATCATTTCGCGTCGTGCAATGCTGGTTTCGCATCGTGCATTATCCGTTTCGTGCCTTGAAATATAGATTCAGACCATCCCGGCGCAGCCCGCGGCGACTCCGCCCGTATCGTGCCTGCCCGCCCTGCTTCCGACAAGGGTCATCGTCAGCGCCCGAATTCACACTTTTTGTATGAAAAGTCGATAAATAATCAAGAAATGTACATAAAAACGGCGAAAATCTAACAAAAAATCATAAAAGTGCGTGAAATTATGTATCTTTGCATGGTCAATAGCAACTACAGGCATATGGAAAAGCTACCCGAGAGTAACAGTAACCGTTGGCCGAGGCCCGTCCAGATGCGCGGTGAGACACCTCGCACAGGATTGTTGGCGCTTCGCCGAGGCTGTAGGTGCATCGCTTTTCTTGCCGCTTGCTGTTTCGGTCTTGCAGCTACAGCCCAGAACCCTTCAAGTTATGTTCCCACGAAGGGCGAGATAGTCTTCAGCCTCTACCAGTCGTCAGAGGGAAAGCCTATCCACACCCGGCCGAGCAACCCCTTCACCTCCCATCGCCGTGCCAACCAGTTCTACATAGACCTGGACAACGCCCAGGTCATGCAGACCTACGACGGGCTGGGCATAAGCCTTACCGACGCGTCGTGCTGGCACCTCTCGCAGTTGCCCCAAGCCCGTCGCGACAGCCTGTTGCGTATGGTCTTCACCGCCGACGGGCTCAATATGTCGATGATACGCCTCAACTGCGGTTCGAGCGACTATGCCACCCAGCCCTACAACTATGACGACCATGCCGGCGACGAGCGCATGCGCCACTTCAGTATCGGCCGCGACGCCATCTACATGATACCCGTCATCAGAGAGGTGCAGCGGCTGCGCCCCGACATCTTCACCTTCTCCTCGATGTGGAGTGCACCGGGGTGGATGAAGGACTCGGGGCTCATGTATGGCGGCAGCCTGCTCGACCGCTGGCTTCCCGCCTTTGCCAACTACTGGGCCAGCTATCTCAACGCCTATCGTGCCGCCGGCGTCAGGGTCGATGCCATCACCGTGCAGAACGAACCTATGACCGACCAGCAGGGCTTGAGCGTAGCCACCCTCGTGTCGGCTGCGCAGGAGGCCAAGCTCATCTCCCGCCTGCTCCCCGACGCCTTTGCCCGCTATGGTCTCACTCCCCAGATATGGATGCTCGACCACGACTACGACTATGCCGACAGAGTCTTGCAGACCCTCGCCGCCCCGGGCGTGCTGGAGCATACCAGCGCTGTGGCATGGCACCCGTACACGGGCAATGCCCGCGAGATACTGGCTGTGCGTGAGCGTTATCCCGACCTCAAGTTCCATCTCACCGAACGCGGGCCCGCCATCAATGAGCGCGACGTGCGCGACGAGAAGTGGTGGACCGACATGGTCTTCGACGCCTTCAACTGCGGTTGCAGTTCGTTCAGTGGCTGGAACCTCCTGCTCGACGAAAACGGCACCCCCAATATCGGTCCCTTCGGCTGTGGCGGCCTTGTCACCGTCGACAGTTCCACCGGCGCCCTCACGCCCGACTGTATGTGGACGGTGCTGCGCCATATCGGCCCTTACGTGAGCCGTGGTGCCCGGGTCCTCGACATAACCCCCACCCAGGCCGAGCACTGGGTAAGGATGGCGGGCGAGAAAGACGCCCATATGCGAAAATACAACGTACTGGCTTTCCGCAATCCCGATGGCAGCCATGTCATCGTTATCGGCGGCGGACACTACAAGTGGCCCCGCCAGGTCAATGTCAAGTATCGTGACCAGTATATGACCGTGCAGCTGCCTATGGGCACATGGTCCCTGACCACCATCGTCATCCCCGCTGCTGGGGACATGGCGTCGTGACACTTAGCACAATTAATGTATGACCCTGCATCGACGAGCGTCGGTGTATGGTCCAAGTCGAATTCAGTTTATATAATGTTATGAAGAAGATTGTTTATTTATTCTTGCTTCTCATGCTTGCTCTGGCATACCCGTCGGTATCGATGGCGTCGCCCACAGGCATGGAGACAGGCACCGACCAGGATGGCAACAATTCCATCTCGGGTATCGTGACCGACCAGAATGGCGAGCCGCTTGCCGGCGTTACCGTGCTGCAGCGTGGCACCCAGAACAAGACCATCACCGACCTCGAAGGCCGCTACACCATCCGTCTCAAGGCGGGTAGCGGGCGTACTCTCGTCTTTACCTATATCGGTATGGTGTCGCAGACCATCCCTGTCAAGGGCAGCGTGGCGCGTGTGATGATGAAGGAAGACGCCACCGCTCTGCAGGATGTGGTGGTAATCGGCGCCTATGGTACCGCCCAGAAGCGCAGCGACCTCGTGGGTAGTGCCTACCAGGTCAACGCCGACCAGCTCAAGGGCTTGCCCCAGCAGCGCCTCGACGTGATGCTCGACGGACTCATCCCCGGTGTCAAGATAGACCCCAATACCGCCGACCCCGGCAGCCCCCGTACCCGCTACGAGGTTCGTGTGCGCGGTGAGGCTTCGCTCAACGCCTCCAACGAGCCCCTCTGGGTTGTCGACGGCACGCCCATGTACACCGGCGACCGCACCAACCTGATGCCCGGTACCAGTTATACCGTGAGTCCGCTGTCATTCCTCAACCCCGAAGACATCGCCTCTGTGACCGTGCTCAAGGACGCCACCGCCACCTCTATCTACGGTGCCGACGGAGCCAATGGCGTAATCCTCGTCACCACCAAGAAGGGCCGTCAGGGCAAGATGCGCATTACCGTCAATACCCAGTATGGCATCGCCCATATCGACGAGAGCACTGCCCCCAAGGTGCTTGGCGCCAAGGAGTGGCTCTCGCTGGCTCGCGAAGCCTACGCCAACTCGGGCAAGGACATGCGCACCTTCCCCTTCCAGGACAATGAGCTCAACCAGTACTCCACCACCGATACCGATTGGCGCGACGTCTTCTACGACACCGGTACCACCTTCCTTACCAATGTGGGTGTAAGCGGCGGCAACCAGAAGTCAGACTACTACGTCTCGGGCCAGTACTACCAGAACGACAAGACCGTCAAGGGCAATACCCAGCAGCGTCTGTCGCTCGCCACCAACATCAACCTCAAGCTCAACAAGCGCCTCAAGGTGGGTGTCGACATCTCAGCCTCTTACAACAACAACGACCTCTTCGCCCTCGGCCGCGAGTATTATGAGCTGCTGCCCATCTATTCGCCCTACAATGCCGACGGCACTCTGCGCCTCTACAATATGGAGGTCGACGGTCTCAATGCCGACGGCACTCCCCACTTCACCAAGAAGCGCTTCATCAGCAACTCAGTCCTCGAGCGCGAGCAGAACGACAACAACCAGAAGACCTGGTACCTGCGCTCCAACTTCACGCTCAAGTATGAAATCCTCAAGGGCCTCACCTATACAGGCCAGTTTGCCTACGACTACAACAGCACCCTCGAAGAGACCTACAGTTCGCAGAAGAACTGGACCGGTATGGACTCCGACGGCACGCCCATCGGCTATGCCCGCCGCTCATCCGTAGACATCACCAACTGGAATACCATCCACCGTCTCAACTTCAACCGCACCTTCGGCCGTCACTCCGTGTCAGCCCTCGCCGGTTTTGAGGCCGGTTCGCGCGACTACACCACTATGTATGTCACCGGTTCGGGTTTCATCAACGACAATATCCGCGACGTGAGCCAGGCCAACACCACCAAGGGCTACAACTCGAGCAGCCGTCGACGCAAGGTGTCGCTGCTGGGTCAGGCCACTTACTCCTACGACCACCGCTACTACCTCACTGTCAACGCCCGTAAGGACGGTAACTCCCAGTTTGGCAGCGATGTGCGCTGGGCCAACTTCGCCTCTGTCGGCGCTTCGTGGAACGTGCACAACGAGAAGTTCTTCAACATCCCATGGGTCAACGTCCTCAAGCTCAAGGCCAGCTATGGTGCCAACGGTAACTCACGCCTCGGCTCTCAGGAGTCGCAGGGTACCTACGTCTACAGCAGCTCCTACTCCTACAACGGCGAGCTCGGCGGTGTGCTCGGCACTATCCCCAACAGCCGTCTGAGCTGGGAGACCACCTATATGACCAACCTCGGTCTGCGCCTGGCTGTGCTTAACCGCATCGACTTTGAAATCGAGTATTACCACAACCAGACCAAGAACCTCCTGAGCCGTCTGCCCATCTCGCTCCTTACCGGCGACACCCGTGCCTACCGCAATGTGGGCGAGATCGTCAACAAGGGTATCGAGATCAACCTCACCACCCGCAACTTCGTGCCCAAGAAGGACGGCGACTTTGCCTGGACCACCGACTTCAACCTCGCCCACAACCAGAACCGTCTCACCAAGTCGTACAACGGCACCCAGGTCAACTTCGGCGAAATCTCCTGGATAGAGGGACAGGACACCAAGACCTACTACATGGTGCGCTGGGCAGGTGTAGACCCCCTCGACGGCAGCCCCATGTGGTACGATGCCAACGGCAACATCACCAAGGTCTATGACAGCACCAACAACCGCGTGCGTGGCAAGAGTGCCAATCCCACCGTCACCGGCGGTATGACTAACACCCTCAGCTACAAGAACTTCTCGCTCCGCTTCCTGCTCAACTACCAGTTTGGCGGCTACGCCTACAGTTCGTTTGCCAGCATCATGAACTCCGACGGTTACAATGTGCTGAGCTACAACCAGGCCATCGAGCAGCGCAACTACTGGCGCAATCCCGGCGACATCGCCATGAACACCCGTCCTCAGGCGGGCGTCTCTACCGGTTCGTCGCGCACCTCTACGCGCTATCTCTACAAGAAGGATCTGGTGCGCCTGCAGAACGTGGTGTTCACCTACCAGCTGCCCCGCAGCCTCGTCAATGGCTGGAAACTCTCCAATGCCTCGGTATCGCTCATCGCCGACAACCTGTTGGCCTACAGCCCCTACTCAGGCAGCGACCACAACTCCTACAAGACGCTCATGAGCGGCTATCCGCTCGAGCGCACCTTCACCCTGTCACTCAATGTCGGATTCTAAACCCAGTATCACAATGAAGAAAACTATTATATATGTCGCTTTAGCGATGGTCACTCTGCTCACCTCGTGCGACGGCTTCCTGACCGTCGATGAGAAGGGCAAGGCCACCATACCGTCGTTCCTTTCCGACCCACGCGGTCTGCGTGCCGGTCTGTTGGGTGCCTACACCCAGTACTACAACAGCTACGACAACGAGTTCTTGAAGTATCCCGAGGTAGCAGGCAATATGACGTCGCTCAACCTCTCCTCCGGATCGTCCATGCTCGACCAGTACAACTATGTGCCCAACCCCGTGTCGGCTACTACCTCCTATTACATCTGGTACCGTATCGGCGAGGCTGTAGCCAATGCCAACAACATCATCAAGTATGCCCCTGCCGTGGCTGCCGACTATCCCACCCAGAAAGATGCCATCGACAATATCCTGGGTCAGGCCCTCGTGCTGCGCGCGCTCTGCCACTTTGACCTCGTGCGTGTCTACGGCCAGCCCTACAACTACAGCGCCGATGCCTCTCATCTCGGTGTACCCAAGGTAGACCGTCCCCTCGGCCCCAACGACATCCTCGGCCGCAGTTCGGTCAAGGACATCTACGCCTTCATCCTCGAAGACCTCGGCAAGGCTGCCGCCCTGCTCAGCGACAGTCACGCCGCCGATGTACACTACGTGTCGCTCCAGGCTGTCAATGCCATGTACTCGCGCGTCTATCTCTATATGGAAGACTGGGACAACGCCCTCAGGTATGCCCAGCTCGCCCTCAACGGCGAGAGTCTGGCGCAGGGTGCCGACTATATCAATATGTATGACAACCTGAGCACCCGTGGCGAGGCCATTCTCCGCCTGAGCGGCGCCGACCTCACCGGCCGTCAGAAGGAGTTCTATGCCAGCGAGTGTCTGCCCGCCGACACGCTGCTCTCGCTCTACGACGCTGCCGACCTGCGCCTGCAGCTCATCCACAAGGACGGTGTGAAGCAGTGTGTCAAGTACACCGCCACCACCATCCCCGACAATCAGCCCAAGCGCGAAGACCCCATCGTCTTCCGTCTCTCCGAGATGGTGCTCAATGCGGCTGAGGCAGCCTGCCACATCAGCGGCAAGCAGGGCGATGCCCGCCAGTATCTGCGCCAGCTGCTCGAGCGCAATGTGGGTGCCGAGAAGGCTGCCCAGGTGCTCGACGCCACCGCCGACGGCGACCTGCTCGCCCTCGTGCAGCGCGAGCGCGTCAAGGAGCTTTGCTTCGAGGGCCACAACTTCTTCGACATCACCCGCTGGAAGCAGAACCTCGTGCGCGAGCACAACACCAACTCTACCGTGCGCTCGCTCGCTTACCCCAACGACCTCTTTGTGCTGCCCATCCCTCAGTATGAGCTCGACGCCAATGAGAATATGAAGCCCAACCCCACTGTAAACAAGTAGAAACGTCATGAAGAAAATCATAGTAATGCTCCTGGCTCTTGTCGCCCTGTGCGGCTGCCAGAAAGAAGAGTTCGAAGGCTTTGATATGCCCTTCGTCAAGGTGACAACCACTACCGGCGCTTCACAGACGGTGGTGCTCTCCAATGTAAACAATATCAATACCTACGTGGTGTCGGTAAGCAGCAAGATGCTTACCACCGCCCTCGTGGTCAACTACGAGATTGTGGTGGGTGACGGTCTGCAGGAAGGTGTCGACTACGAACTCGTCACCACTGGCAACCAGCTCACCTTCGAGCCCGGTATCTACGACATGCCCATCCGCATCAAGTGGCTTGCCCATCCCGTCGATGAGACCAAGGACAATACCCTCACCATCCGTCTCACCGGCAACAGCCAGAACCTCCATTTGGGTGTTCCCGGTCCCGATGGTCTCCAGAAACAACTTGTAATCGAAAAAAAGAACTGATATGAAACACTTAGGATATATCATAGCGCTGCTGGTGGTGATGCTTGTCCCCGCCGCCTGTACAGACAGCAACAATTATGTATATAATGATGTCAACGCCCCCGCGATGCTCAGCTTCGGTTTCTACAAGGCCGACAACCCCGGTGTGCTTGGCTCCGACTATGTGGTAGAGCTCACTGCCGACCAGACAGGTGGCGCCGCCACCCAGACCGTAAGCGTGGCGCTGCCTCCCACGGTAGAGAAGGACAACCTCGTGGCACGCTTCACCACCAGCGAGGGCACCACCGTCAAGGTGGGTGGCGCCGAGCAGGTAAGCCAGACCACCGCCAACGACTTCAGCCAGCCCATCGACTACATCCTCACCCGTGGCAGCGTGAGCCGCCGCTGCGAGGTCACCGTCACCAAGGCTTCGCTCCGCTGGGTTGAGACTGCTCAGGTGGCAGGCATCACCACCTACGGCAACCCCGTGCTCAAGATTAGCCCCGTAGACCAGAAGCCCTACATCGGCTTCAAGACCCGTGCCGGCAACTCTGCCACCGCTGCCAACCACAGCACCGTGCTCACCCTGGGCGACGACGGCGAGTGGACAGCCGTGGGCGGCGAAGGTTTCGGCCACACTGTCAACTCTTCTTACTTCGACTTCGACATCGCCCCCGACGGCACACTCTATGTGGCTTATGCCGACCAGCAGGCCACCGTGCTCAAGAACGGTATGAGCGTGATGAAGTATAACGGCAGCGACTGGGAGTTTGTAGGCACCGACAAGGGCCTGCTCAAGGCAGTGTCCAACTATGTGGGCTTCTGTGCCCTCGACGGCGAGCTTGTGGGCGCCCAGGTCAACAACTCTTCCAAGGCCGACTATCCCAACCGTACCCTCGTCGTGTCCAACTATAAGGACGGAGCCTGGAACAGTCAGGTGCCCGGCGCCATCACCAACCAGGTGTATATGGCCAATGTGGCTGGCGGCAAGGACGCTGCCTATGTCATCAGCATCAACCGCGGCGCTGTCAATGGCGTCAACTATGGCTACAACGTGCTGCGATACCAGGGCGGAGAGTGGACACCGATGATTGTCAACTATCTCGAGCCCGGCAATGCCACCAACAACATCGCCATGATAGGCGTCACCGTGACCGCCGACGGCACCCCCTACATCTGGACTATGGACGACGCCAGCGGACAGCTCGGCGTGCGCGTCAAGTATTATGACAAGACTCAGGACGCCTGGCTCACCCTCGGCGGCAACGTGCTGCCCCTCGGCTTCACCCCCGACCGTCATACCGAGGTGGCCCTCGACACAGCCCCCAACGGCACGCCCTATGTGGTCTATACCAACACGCTCGACCAGGGCTTCCCCTACATGATGTATCTTGACCCCGACACCCGCCAGTGGAGCAATCCTGCCAAGCTCGCCGACCTGGACGCTTCTGGACTTAACCTCAAGTTTACCTCCGACGGTGTGGGCTATGTCACCTTTACCAACAGCAATCACTTGCATACATTACGCACCGAATGATAAAGACTTTTTCAACCTTATTGATACTCGTGCTCTCGGTAGTGGAGGCTGCGGCGCAGCCCACTGCCGGGGGCAGAGTGTTTATAGACGCCAATGGCAACGGGCGCTACGACCGTGGTGAGACGCTGCTTGCTGGTATTCCCGTCTCCGACGGCTGCCGTGTGGTCACTACCGACGCCAAGGGCCGTTACCGCATCGAGGTGGGCGAGGGGAGCAGCCTCTTTCCCATCCTGCCTGCCGGCTACACCATGCAGGGCCACCGCCTGGTCAACAGTGCCTTCGTCTATCCCGCCGTTGCCGGCTCCCGCCACGACTTCGCCCTCGTCACCAAGCCCGTGAGACAGCGCTTCAGACTCAACGCTATCGGCGACATCCAGGTGGGCAACTCCCAGGAGCTGGAGTTTGCCTCGCGCACCATCCTGCCCGAGCTCATGACCAAGGACAGCACCGATGTCAATATTTTCCTTGGCGATCTGGTCAACAACAACCTCGCGCTCTATCCCCACCTGCAGCGCATGATAGCCCAGTTGCCCTCGCGCTCCTATACCGTGGTGGGCAATCACGACCGTGACGCCGACAGCCTGCTCTGGCGGCAGACCGCCACCTACAGCGCCTCCTTCGGCTCGCCGGTCTATGCCTTCAACGAGGGCGACGTGCACTTCATCGTGCTCAACAATGTCTATGGCCGTGGCGCCCGTGGCTATGAGGGCCGTGTGAGCGAGAGCCAGCTCCAGTTTGTGCGTGAAGACCTCGCCCATGTCGACCCTTCACGCCTGGTAGTGCTGGTGATGCACATCCCCCTCGCCGTGACCCGCAACCGCGACGGACTCTTCGCCGCCGTGGGAGCGCGCCCCGTGCTGGCCCTCACCGCCCATCTCCACCGCGTGATGCGCGACTTCCACCGCTACGACGGCCGCACCATTCCCGAGTTGGGCGTCGGCGCCACCTGCGGCTTCTGGTGGGTCGGCGAGCGCGACTGGGAAGGCGTGCCTATGGCACTCCAGCAGGGCGGCACTCCCCGCAACTACTTTGTGCTCGACTTCGACGGTCCCCGCTACACCTTCCGCTGCAAGGGCGTGGGCCTCGACGACCACCGGCAGATGACGGTGCATGTCGTGGGCATAGACAGCCTCGACCACCGTCTGCGCGACCTTCGCGATGTGGCTCCCCGCCAGGCCCTCATCACCGTATGGGGCGGCTGCGACTCCACCCGCGTGCGCTGTCGCGTCGATGGCGGCGCCTGGACGCTCTGCCAGCGTGCCGACGTGCTCGACCCCAATGCTGCCCGTGTGCGCGAGCAGAACCTCTCCAAGGGTTATCCCACCCCCTACAGCCGCCGCAACCCCATCCGCCATCTCTCTTCGCCCCAGATATGGTCGCTGCCCCTCAGCGAGGCTCAGTGTAAGGGTGCCCATGTCATCGAGGTCCAGGCCGACGACAGCTACGGACTCCGGGCCCACGCCCTGCGCCCCTACTGCTATGTAGAGCCCGCCCGCTGACGCCGCTGCCGAAAAAACAAGCTGAAAAGTTTTGTCCTTTGGGCCTTTTCCACTAATTTTGTCGTATCAATCAATTCACAGCTATGACACAAGAAGAGAAAACCCAAATAGAGGAGCGCATCGTGGAGGTGCTCAAGACCGTGTACGACCCCGAGATACCCGTAGACATCTGGAACCTCGGCATGATATACAAGATAGATGTCAAGGACGACTACACCGTAGACCTCGACATGACCTTCACCGCCCCCTCGTGCCCCGCCGCCGACTTCATCCTCGAAGACGTGCGCACCAAGGTCGAGAGCCTCGACCAGGTCAAGACCGCCAATGTCAATCTGGTCTTCGACCCCGCTTGGGACCAAAGCATGATGAGCGAGGAGGCGAGGGTAGAGCTCGGCTTCGATTAAAACGGAATGGTTATGAAGAACGTCTATTTCCTCTCCGATGCCCACCTGGGCTCGCTCGCCATCCCCCACGCCCGTATGCAAGAGCGCAGGCTGGTGCGGTTTCTTGACAGCATCAAGGACAAGGCCGCTGCCATCTATCTCTTGGGCGATATGTTTGATTTCTGGAACGAGTACCGCTACGTGGTGCCCAAGGGCTACACCCGATTTCTCGGCAAGCTCTCCGAACTCACCGACAGCGGCGTAGAGATACACTACTTCACCGGCAACCACGACCTCTGGACCTACGGCTACCTCGAGCAGGAGTGTGGCGTCAAGGTCCACAAGTCGCCTATGACCACCGAGATTTACGACAGCGTCTTCTACATGGCCCATGGCGACGGTCTGGGCGACCCAGACCCCAAATACCGCTTCCTGAGACGCGTTTTCCACAGCCCTCTGTGCCAGCGGCTGCTCAATATGATGCATCCGCGCTGGGGCATGTGGCTCGGGCTCAACTGGGCCAAGCACAGCCGACTCAAGCGAGCCGACGGCCACGAGCCCCCGTATATGGGTGAAGACCGCGAGTATCTCGTGCGCTATGCCAAGGACTACCTCGCCACCCACAAGGATATAGACTACTTCATGTTCGGCCACCGCCACATCGAGCTCGACCTGATGCTCTCGCGCAAGACCCGCCTCATGATACTCGGCGACTGGATATGGCAGTTTACCTATGCCGTCTTTGATGGCGAGCACATGTTTATGGAGACCTATGTGGAGGGCGAGAGCCAGCCCTGACCCTTCCCCGAGAATTACATTTAACCAGATGCGCCATATATGCAGCGTGGTAACTGTTGCCACTGCATATATGGCGCATCGCCTTTGTTGCGGGTCGCTGGAGCGACGGTCTGCCGCCGTGCCAGACCTTCTTTGTCGCTTAACTTGGTCACTGATGAAGAAAAAGTGACCAAGTCGGTGACTAAGTTAAATGACACGCTTAATGACATTATCGATTTCTGTTCTACTCCGCGTAGTATGATTGAAATCATGGAGCATATTGGACTTAAACACAGATACAATATGAAGCATCGCTATATTGATCCGCTTTTAGAGGGTGGCTTCTTGGTTATGACTGTTCCTGAGAAATCTAATAGTCGTAGTCAAAAATACAAGAGAGCTTTGACTTAGTCACTTTACTTAGTCAGTAGTGAGTGACCAAGTTGATTTGTGGCGGAACGTTCATTAGTTATGCGTCAATAGATGCACTTTAGAATTATAGGGCATGCTCACTGTCACCGCTCCCGATACCCTCGGCGTCGGTATTTTATTCTTTTAACATTAAAAAGGGTATGAAAGACAAAAAAAATGGCTACTTTTGTTTCCATCTACACAAGAGTAGCCATTGCCGTGTCACCGAGGGTGGTAGCGTCGATGGTCTCTCTGCTAAAGACCGGTAAATCGTTTAACATTATAATACATAAAAACCATGAAGTATCCTAAAATTGGAATCCGCCCCACCATCGACGGCCGTCAGGGTGGCGTTCGCGAGAGTCTTGAAGACAAGACTATGGCCCTGGCTCAGGCTGTGGCTAATCTCATTTCGACTAATCTTAAGAATGGCGACGGTTCGCCAGTAGAGTGTGTCATCGCCGACAGCACCATAGGTCGTGTGGCTGAGAGCGCCGCTTGTGCCGAGAAGTTTGAGCGAGAGGGTGTGGGCAGTACCATCACCGTCACCTCATGCTGGTGCTATGGTTCGGAGACCATGGATATGAACCCCCACTATCCCAAGGCTGTCTGGGGCTTCAACGGTACCGAGCGCCCCGGCGCCGTGTATCTGGCTGCCGTTCTGGCTGCCCATGCCCAGAAGGGTCTGCCTGCTTTCGGCATCTACGGCCATGATGTGCAGGACCTCGACGACAACACTATCCCTGCCGACGTGGCAGAAAAGATACTGCGCTTTGCCCGCGCCGCACAGGCTGTGGCTACGATGCGCGGCAAGAGCTATCTGAGCATGGGTAACACCTGTATGGGTATTGCCGGAAGTATCGTCGACGCCGACTTCTTCCAGGACTATCTCGGCATGCGTACCGAGTATGTGGACCTGGTCGAAATCCTGCGCCGTGTGGACGAGGGTATCTATGACCCTGAGGAGTACAAGAAGGCCATGGCTTGGACCGAGAAGTACTGCAAGGCCAATGAGGGCCACGACTACAACGAGGAGATAGGCAAGGCCAAGACCCGCGAGCAGAAAGACAAGGACTGGGAGTTCACCGTAAAGAATATGCTTATCATCAACGACCTGATGCACGGCAACCCTCGTCTCGAGGAGCTGGGTTTCAAGGAGGAGAGTCTGGGCCACAACGCCATCGCTGCCGGTGTGCAGGGCCAGCGCCAGTGGACCGACTATATCCCCAACTTTGACTTCCCCGAGTCGCTGATGTGTACCTCGTTTGACTGGAACGGCATACGCGAGGCCAACGTGCTGGCCACCGAGAACGACTCGCTCAACGGTGTGGCTATGCTCTTCGGTCATCTGCTTACCAACAAGGGTGTGATGTTCTCTGACATCCGTACCTACTGGAGCCCAGAGGCTGTGAAGCGCGTCACCGGCAAGGAAGCCACCGGTCTGGCTGCCGGCGGTTTCATCCACCTCATCAACTCGGGTGCCACGACGCTCGACGCCACTGGTGCGATGACCGACGCCGAGGGCAATCCCACCATGAAGCATCACTGGGAGATGACCCAGGAAGATGTTGAGGCTTGCCTCAAGGCCACGACATGGTATCCTGCCTGCCGCGACTACTTCCGTGGCGGTGGCTATTCAAGCAACTTCCTCACCCGTGGTGGTATGCCTATGACCATGATACGCGTGAACAGAGTCAAGGGCTTGGGTCCCGTCATCCAGCTCGCCGAGGGTTGGAGCGTAGACCTCGACCCCGAAATCCATGACATCCTCAACAAGCGCACCGACAAGACCTGGCCTACCACATGGTTTGTGCCACGCCTCGATGCTTCGCGCGACGCCTTCAAGGATGTGTACTCGGTGATGAACAACTGGGGTGCCAACCACGGTGCCATCGCCTATGGCCACATCGGTGCCGACATCATCACCCTCGCCTCTATCCTGCGCATCCCCGTATGTATGCACAACGTGGCCGACGACCAGGTGTTCCGCCCATCGGCATGGAATGCCTTCGGTATGGACAAGGAGGGTGCCGACTATCGCGCCTGCCAGAACTTCGGTCCTGTGTACAAATAATGGGTCAATGAACAATAAGTAGACAATCATAGAGAGAGGAGAGACGCCGTGGGGCATCTGGTCTGTAACGGCCATGGTGCCGGTGGCGGCTCCCCTCTCTCTGTCGTTTTAATCGTGTAATAGAAATTGAAGCAATGAACAAACCTCGATTAGTGGAGAAGAAGTATCTCTTGCCCTTCGTGCTCCTGACCACCCTCTTTGCCCTCTGGGGATTTGCCAATGATATCACCAACCCCATGGTGGCAGCCTTCCAGACGGTGATGGAGCTCAAGGCCAGCGAGGCGTCGCTTGTGCAGTTTGCCTTCTATGGCGGCTATGCCACCATGGCGGTGCCTGCGGCGCTCTTCATACGCCGCTACAGCTACAAGAGCGGCATCATGCTGGGTCTGGCACTCTACGCGTTGGGCGCATTCCTGTTTATACCGGCTGCGGCGTATCAGGAGTTCTCCTTCTTCTGCATCTCGCTCTATGTGCTTACCTTCGGACTGGCGTTTCTGGAGACCACGGCCAATCCCTTTGTGCTCTCGCTGGGCAGCAAGGAGACATCGACACGCCGTCTGAATCTGGCGCAGGCGTTCAACCCCCTCGGTTCGCTCATGGGCATGGGCGTGGCGTCGTTTATCGTGCTGCCCCACCTGTGGTCTGACCGTCGCGACGCCGCCGGTGCCATCATCTTCCCGACCCTCACCGAGGCAGAGAAGTCTGGCATACGTCTGCACGACCTGGTGGTGATACGCGACCCCTATGTGGCTATCGGGCTGGTGGTGCTCATCATGCTGATGGTCTTTGCCCTCACGCGGATGCCACGCACGGAGAGCACAGGTGAGCATGCCCGCGTGGGCGACACCATGCGCCGGCTGCTGGACAACAAGCCCTACATGGCCGGCGTGGTCACACAGATGTTTTATGTGGCTGCGCAGATTATGGTGTGGACCTTTATCATCCAGTATGCCGACCGTCTGGGCATCAACAAGGCTACGGCGCAGACCTACAACATCGTGGCGATGGTACTCTTCCTCAGCGGACGATTTATCAGCACCTTCCTGATGCGCTATGTCAACACCCGTCTGCTGCTGGCTATCTTTGCCACCGGCGCCGCCCTCTGCACGCTCTGCACCATCTTCATCCAGGACATCGTGGGCCTCTACTCGCTGGTAGGCATCAGCGTATTCATGTCGCTCATGTTCCCCACCATCTATGGTATAGCCCTGGAGAATGTCAATGCCGAAGACGCCAGTCTGGGTGCCGCCTTCCTGGTGATGGCCATCGTGGGCGGAGCCATCATGCCTCCGCTCCAGGGTATGATCATAGACCGGGGCGTGGTGATGGGTCTTCCCGCCGTCAACGCCTCGTTTGTGCTGCCTCTCATCAGCTTTGTAGTGGTTTTCACCTACGGTTTCTGCCAGTATCAACTGAGCCGCAAGCATGGCGGTGTGTAACCGTGTGACACTATAAATAACGACAAGGGCCATCCACACCAGCGGATGGCCCTTGCTGTTGATGGCGGGCGGAGGGGGCGATGGTTAACGATTAACGGTATTGATTTTTAACGGAAAAGACTTGCTCCGTATCTTCCATTTTCCCTATCTTTGGGCTGTAATCTATCAAGAGAGAGTTATCCCAATGTGTAACATCCAATGTATTTGCCTATGAGAAAGTGTTTGATGACCGGCATCCTCCTGATGGTGGCATGCCTGGCGTTTGGGCAGACGCCCAAAGTGTTGGTGTATAATCCGTATACGAAGAAGGGCGACTTGCCGCCCGAGTGGTTGAAGAACAAGGTGACCCAGCAGCAGTATGACTCGCTGGCACGCCTGTCGCAGCATTATGCCGTGAGCTATGACCACTTCAAGGCGCGTGGGCTGACTCAGGACGACATACGTCGGTATGTGAAGCGTACGGAGGTGCTGCTCAGCGAAGCGCAGCTCAAGAACACCACCGGTGGCTCTGGTCCTGAAGAGTGGAGGAAGAAAGGCATAACGCTGACCGACACCTGTCATTTCAAAGTGCAGCCTCTGCCGGTGGGTGTGGAGCCTCTGATGCAGGCCAAGAATGACGAGGGCGATGAGGTGGTGCGCTACATCCTCTATTCTGACATCGACGGCTATGACGCCCATGTGATGGTCGAGGTAAAGCTCTCCAAGGACGATAAAGGCAATACGCAGTTTGTGGTGAGCAGGCTGCTTCCCTACAGCGTGTCGGGACTCAGAGTGGAAAACCGTGCTACGCTGAGGCGTTCCGATGGCGTTGCCATGCGTGAAGTCAGCAGCGGAACCTTTGATGCCGGTGGCTGTACGCCCGTCTACTTCCTGCAGGGCTTCTTTGGCTTTGACGATGCCAAGGGCTACAAGCACATGTGCAGCCTCAACCATCAGTTCTTCCTGAAGCTGGGCCCCGACAGTGACTCCCGTCCTGCCAATGTTGCTCCCACGGAAGGCTGGGGTGCCGGCGGCAGTTAGCGGTCTGCCTCTGGGTGTGGGCAAGGGAAGTGTGAGTGACCTCTATATAATATAATGTATAGGTATAGACTTGCTCCCGCTTTAGAAAGATTGGGATAGGGTCTTCCCGTGGCATCTCCCTGCCTATCAGCTTTGTGCCGGTTGCCTCCGGTTTAGAATTATTGCTGGGAGAGAGGCTCCTAAAAGCCCCTCTCCCAGACGCGTCTCAAGAGAAACGGAGTCATACTCTCGGACTTCGTACCACGCCCTGCGCCGTGTGTCATCTGCGGTGGCTCAGATATGACCAATGCAGTCGTAAACGGAGAGAAAAAGTAGACAACCGCAGTGTTATTGATTATGTAGACTTGCATAACCACTATGAAAACATTTTTCTATCACTGACAAGAAAACCACAAAGTGTCTTTCGTGGACTCACTATAGTATAACTCTCCAAATGAAAGATGCCGGCGCGCACTCTTGGCATGAGAATGAAACTGCCAACGAGATGTAGAACACTTACACTTTAGAGCTCAACGTATTCTCTCAGTACAATCATCGTCTCTTGAAGTTGCAGAACTTGTAATGCAGAGTATCAGTGAAATAAGGGAAAAATCCAATAAATGCATAAACTTAGTGCTAATTACATTCTCTTTACATAAGAGTAACAGTCTCAGTTTCTTGTTTTGCACTGACGCCATGTAATTAACAGAAGATAATGCGACTATTAATGGTTTCTATCGTTAATAAAGCATAAATATTGGAGCCTGTATACTTTTTTTCATGTGTTGCGCCTTATCTTTGTTTCTTGGAAATCATCCTTAACCTAAATAATAGAAATAGAAAATGGCAAATGGCAAAAAAACCACATTACTTCTTCTATTGCTCTTTTGCAGTTCTTTGGCTCATGCACAAAAGCAAGTTCCTATAGAACGGAAAGATACCATTGCCAATGAAAGTAATATAATAAAGATAGTTGGAAATCATTCCAACAAGGGTGCTGCCAACAACGCCCTCGACGTGTTGAGTGGTCAGGCTGCTGGTGTCAATGTGACATCCAACGGTCTGGATCGTATGGCTATGCTCAATAGTGTGCGAGTACGTGGTACAACCTCCATTATCGGAGGTAACGACCCTTTGGTACTGATTGACGGTGTCACATCCGATGTGTTTACACTTTCTACAATCTATCCTGCCGACATTGAGAGTTTCCGCATCTTGAAGAATGCTACCGAGACTGCCATGTACGGCTCACGAGGAGCTTCGGGTGTCATAGAGGTGAAAACCAAGAAAGGCACAGGACGAGGATTCCAAATCTCGTATGAGGGTAATGTTGGCTTCGAGCGGAGGTACAAACACCTGGAGATGCTCAATGCTGCTGAATATGTCGCAACGGCAAAGGCATTGGGTATCTATTGCAACAACGGAGGTTTCAATACCGATAATTATAAGGTGATAACACGCACGGGTATGGTGAACAATCATTACCTTGCATTCAGCGGAGGTACGCCACAGTCAAACTATCGTGCATCTTTCGGAGTAATGGACCACAACACCATCATCAAGAAGATGGACTATAACGTTTTTGTTGCCAAGGTTGATGTAACCCAGAAAGCCTTCAATGACAGACTAACCGGAGAATTCGGAGTTTTCGGCTCTTCATTCAAGAACCATGATATTTTTGACACACAGATGCTCTTCTATTCTGCAGCCTGCCAAAATCCGACATTGCCAGCGGGAACTGACGAGAACGGGAACTGGCTGAAGAACGAGTCAGCCACCCACGTCAACCCTCCTGGCATAGTGCTTGACGAGAAAAACGACTCCAGGGATTTGAATTTTGACGCACACATAAAGCTGAGCTATGACTTCAATCCAAACTGGCGCATTTCCACATTCGCATCATATCTGTATGGTTCTACGGAAAACGGAATGTTCTGCCCTACATGGGTATGGGCACAGGGCAACGTGTACCGTGGCGAGTTCAAGAAGGAGGAATGGCTGGGCAATGTGGCCCTCAGTTTCAACAAGCAGATAGGCATACACAGAATATCCGCAGAGGCAAGCAGCGAATACCGAAAATTGACAAAGACAGCCTTTTGGATGTATGCCAAGGGCATTCCGACAAATGATTTCGGTTACAACAATCTGGGTGCTACCGCAGCCCGACCTTATGGCGGTACAGAAAGTACATACGAAGATCAGTCCTTGGCTTCCGTGATGGGAAGTGTCACCTACTCTTTGCTTGACCGCTACCTGCTGTCGGTTAATGCACGTGGTGACGGTTCTTCAATGGTTGGCGACGACAATACATGGGGATTTTTCCCGTCCGTATCATTCACTTGGGATATGAAGAAGGAGAATTTTCTTGTCAACGTGAAGCCGTTGTCCATGCTCAAGCTCCGTACAGGCTTGGGACAGGCTGGCAACCTTGGCGGTATCTCTGCCTACACAACCATGAACACCGTAAGACAGACGGGTATAGTACCTGTAAAGAGCTCGCCAACAGTGACACTCGGAATGGTGAGAAACAACAATCCTGACTTGAGGTGGGAAACAAAGACCACCTTCAACATCGGTGCTGACTTCGGTTTCTTTGCCAACCGCATTATGCTCACGGCAGAGTACTACTATTCAAAGACCTCCGACATGCTCTATGCCTACGAGGTTCCCGTTCCGCCATTCGCTTATAACACATTGCTGGCAAACATCGGTTCCATGTCCAATCGCGGATTGGAGCTTGGCTTGTCAGTACAGCCCATAAGCAAGAAAGACATGGAACTGAACATCAATATGAATCTGTCGTTCCAAAGTAACAAACTTATCTCTCTGAGCGGAGATTACAAGGGTATGAGCATGACGGCAGCGAACGTCACCGCCATTGGTTCACTGGACGGTGCAGGACAGAACGGTGGCGACAACAATGTGGTCTATCAGATAGTAGGACAGCCACTTGGCGTTTTCTACCTGCCACATTGCAAGGGACTCGTCAAGAATGAGAACGGCAGTTATTTTTATGACATTGAGGACCTTGATCACAACGGTAAGGTTGACTTGAGCGATGGTGGCGACCGATACATTGCCGGACAAGCCACACCAAAGGTGACTCTTGGTTCAAATATTAGTTTCAGATACAAGGACATCTATGTCGCGTTGCAGATGAACGGTGCATTCGGGCACAATATCTTCAACGGAACAGGACTGGCTTACACAAGTATGGCGTGCTTCCCGGACTACAATGTATTGAAGGATGCTCCAAAGAAGAACATCGTAGACCAGAGAGTCTCAGACTATTGGCTCGAAAAAGGCGATTATCTGAACTTTGAACACTTGACATTAGGATATAATGTACCTTTGAAAAGCAAGTTTGTACGTTCCTTGCGTGTATCATGCAACATTAGCAACCTTGGAACAATCACAGGCTATAGAGGTTTGACCCCAATGATAAACAGCTATGTTGTTAACAGCACGATGGGTATTGACGACAAACGCAACTATCCATTATACCGTACTTATTCATTGGGATTGAGTGTACAATTCTAAAACGAAAAGAGCATGAAGACGATTATTAAATACATATTAGCAGTACCGCTAATGCTTTGCTTCAGTAGCTGTCTGGATGAGCATCCCAAAGACCAACTGGACCAGGAGGCAATCTACAATAATGCAGATAATATATACAAAAACGCAGTAGCTTCCCTGTACAACTACATAGGGAGCAATCAGGAGTCTGAAGGGCTTCAAGGAACTTGCCGGGGTATTTACGACTACAATACTTTGACTACCGATGAGGCTATGATTCCGATTCGTGGAGGAGACTGGTATGATGGCGGTTTGTGGGAGAACATGTACCAGCACAAGTGGAATGCCAATGATATTAACTTATATAATGTATGGAAATACCTCTTCAAGGTAATAGTTATATCTAACCAGTCGCTTTCTATCATTGATAGCCATAAGACTCTGCTTTCAGCAGAACAGACAAGAAATTTCACGTCAGAGGTAAGAGCTGTACGAGCCTTGTTCTACTATTATGCGATGGATATGTTTGGGCGTGTTCCTATCGTGACATCATACGACGTGAAATTGGAGCAAGTGGTGCAAAGCGAAAGAAGCGAGGTATTCAAGTTTATTGTTGACGAGTTGCAGGATGTTGCCCCACAGCTCGCCGATGAGCATTCCAACAAGGAGGGTGACTATTACGGACGTGTGACACGCCCGGTCGTAAACTTCCTGCTTGCAAAACTTGCCTTGAATGCGGAAATATATACGGATGACAATTGGACCGACGGCAAGCGACAGGATGGGAAAAGCATTTACTTCAATGTGAATGGTGAGAAGAAGAACGCTTGGGAAACCTGCATCTGGTATTGCGAGCAACTGCGGCAAGAAGGCTATGAATTAGAAGGTGATTACGCTTCAAACTTCGCTGTTCACAACGAAAGTTCAAAGGAGAATATTTTTACTATTCCGTTGGACAAGAACCTATATTTGAATGAATATCACTATCTTTTCCGCTCACGCCACTACAAACATGGTGGGGCTTATGGTGGTTCTTCCGAAAACGGCACATGTGCAACAGTCTCAACCGTCAAGGCTTTCGGTTACGGAACGGACCATGTTGACAATAGATTCAAAATAAACTTCTATGCAGATACCGTGCTTGTTGACGGAAAGAAGATATATTTGGACAACGGAAAACCATTGGTTTATATGCCGCTTGAGCTGAAACTGAACCTCAGTGACAGTCCATATAAACAGACGGCAGGTGCCCGTGTGGGCAAATACGAGGTTGACCGAACCGCCTATTCGGACGGACGGCAGGTTGACAACGATATCGTCCTTTTTAGATATGGTGACGCGCTGTTGATGGAAGCCGAGGCGAAAGTTCGCAATGGCGAGGATGGTTCAATAGAGCTGAACGCTATAAGAGACCGAGTAGGAATGCCTCATGTGGAAGCCAATTTGGACAACATTCTAACGGAGCGTCTGCTGGAATTGGTTTGGGAAGGTTGGAGACGTCAAGATCTCATCCGTTTTGGTGAATATACCAAGGCATATGATCAAAGAACTCCATTAGAAAAGGAGTTTACTGGGTTTACAACGGTTTTTCCAATACCACAAAGATGTTTAGATTTAAACAAGAAATTAAAACAGAATCCAAGTTATTAATATAATAGTCATTGATTAAGTAACCTTATATGCCAAGCGGGGTATCGATGGATGTCGATACCACGCTTGGCTAATGGTTGTTGATGGCTTTATGCCTTCTTGAGCCTTACTGCCAACTGGAAGAGGGCAGGGATGAAGAGGCAGAGGCTGAAGCCCACGGCCATCCATACGTGCTGCTGGGTGCCGAAGACGTCGATGAGGCGCGCTTCGGGATTGGCAGTCACGAGATTGGTGACGATATATACGGCAGAATTGTTGATGGAGTGCATGATGACGCCGGGCACGATGCTGTCGGTGCGATAGTAGAGCCAGCCGAGCAACAGTCCCATGGGTACCACGTGGAGCATCTGGGCGAGGTTGCCGTGGACGGCGGCGAAGAGCACTGCCGAGATGGCTATAGCCACCCAGTGGTAGCGGCGATGGGTGAGGGTGAGCAGGGTGCGGAGGATGGCGCCGCGGAAGACCAACTCTTCGGCAAGCGGCACGAGCACGCCCAGGACGGCGTAGCTCACGGGTTCGCGCAGCATGGCAGAGAAGGCGCGAAGGGTGGCTTCGGGCATCTGTACATCGGTCAGCTCTTCGATAAAAGCGAAGGGGATGAGGGTACCCAGAGAGAGGATGACTACCCAGAAGAGCACGGCCCACGGACGCGACTGCAGGTAGCTGCGAGAGACGGGCGCCCAGCCTCGGCGCACAAAGAGCAGCGAGGCGAGCACGGCATTGATGGCAAAGAAGATACAGAGCGTCTTGCCGTCGGACAGCATGCTGCCGTCGGTCATACGAGTGACAATCTCTGAGGCGTTGAAGCCCTGGGCCAGAAGCGAGCAGATGCCTACCACCTGCATGACCACAATCTGGATGACTATGAATACGAGCAGATAGATACCTACCTGCACTAATCCTTTGGCTATTTTCTTGTTCATATCGTGTGAGTTAAAAGTTGTCGGGCTTGGCGCTCGTCGTCGGCGAGCTGGGCAGCGAGGGCGGCCTCGTCGGCAAAGCGGCGTTCGTCGCGCAGCCGATGGCAGAATGCCACCTCAAGGCTGTGGCCATAGAGGCTGGCGTCGAAATCGAAGATGTAGGTCTCTATGGTGGTATCGGTGCGGCTGAAGGTGGGGCGGCATCCCACATTGGTCATGGCGGGGAGCCATGCGCCGGCATCGTCGATGCGCACGCGGGTGGCATAGACGCCACGGGCAGGCAGCATCTTGGAGATGTGGGTCATGTCGAGATTGGCGGTGCGGAACCCCATGCGCCGGCCTTCGGCATATCCGCTTACGATGGGGGCTCGGAGCGAGTAGGTGTAACCCAATGCCTGTCGGGCGCTGTCGACATCGCCCTCGGAGAGACATCGCCGTATGAGCGACGAGCTCACCCTCATGCCCTCATGCTCGAAAGGCGTGCCAGCCATCACGTCGATGTCCAGCTGTCGGCCGTAGGTTACGTAGTCGTCGAACCCCTCGGCACGGTTGTGTCCGAAGCGGTTGTCGTAGCCGGTGACGAGTACTCGCGCGTGGACTTGCTCGCGTAGCACCTGGCGCATAAAGTCATAGGCAGAGAGCGCGGCGAGACTGCGGTCGAAGTGGAGCAGTACGCAGTAGTCGACACCTGTGGCTGCGAGCATCTTCAGTTTCTCGTCGGTGGTGCTGAGCAGTTGGGGGATGAAGTCCTGCTGCAGCACCTGGCGCGGATGAGCATCGAAGGTCACCACCGCTGTGGCCAGCTTGCGCTCGGCGGCAATGGTGCGCACGTCGTCAATGAGGTGGCGGTGGCCCAGATGCACGCCGTCGAAGAAGCCTATCGTGGCTACTGTGGGCTGGGGTATGGTGTTGGTATGGGTGATGATTTTCATAAGCGTTGCATCCAGTCGTTGGCCGCAGACTGCAGCAGTGTGTGTATGCCCAAGGACTGGGCTGCGCGGCAGTTGTCGGCATTGTCATCGATAAAGAGCGTCTCGTCGGCCTGTAGACCGGCGTCGGCGAGCACATGGCTGAAGATGGCAGGGTCGGGCTTGGCCAGATGCAGCCGGTAGGAGAGATAGATGCGCTCAAACATGTCGTCGGCACGCCAGGGGCCATAGTTGAAGAGATGGTCGGCGCAGAGTCGCCAGTGCATATCGTTGGTATTGCTGAGCAGGAACACGCGGTAGTCGCGGCGCAGACTGAGCAGGCGTTGCTTCTTCTCGTCGGCGATGGTGGTGAGCAGCGCATTCCAGGCTCCGACAATCTCGGCGTCGGTGGCTGACGTATGGGTTATGCTCCTCACCTCACGGCAGAACTCGGCGGTGGTGGTGTGGCCTATCTCTATGTCGTAAAACAAGTCTTCGGTGCGGTGGAGGCGCACGTAGTCGCTGATGGCGTGGCATCCGATGGCATCGAAGGCATCGATGCAGCGCTTTCCGTCGAGGTCGACGAGCACGCCGCCCAGGTCGAAGACTATATTCTTAATCCCTGTTAGCATCATTATTATAATTATTGTGGTGCAAAATTACTGAAAGTATAGAGCAGAACAAAGCAAGTTACCCTATTTTTTTGCTCGGGCGCACTGTAATTTGTTCAAAATTAACCAAAGTCACGGATTTCGGGCGTCGGCATACCCCTGCCACAGCCCGCGTCGGCTATCATTTTGTCAACCATCGTCTTAATGGTTGATTCCAAATGCGGAAAGTAGATGCCCTTTTCAACTTTTTTGCCGAAAAATTTGGTAAATTCCATCCAAAGCAGTATCTTTGCACCCACAAAAGCGAGTACGTATCTACGTATGAGCCCTGGACTTGTAGCTCAGTTGGTTAGAGCAACAGACTCATAATCTGGAGGTCCCAGGTTCAAGCCCTGGCTGGTCCACGCTTCTATTACAGCGACTTACGCTTCGGCGTAGGCCGCTGTTTTTTCGTTTATGCGTAAACAATGCGCAAACAAACTGTTTGAGTTTTGGGGATGTGGCTGTGATAATCTATGAAACTCCCCATCATTCCATAAGATGTTATATCATGTCTTGTTTTAATGTGCGATTGAAGTATTTTGCTTCATTCCAATAAATTTCTCATTGAAACATGATACATTGTCATGCAAAAGCCTTACCTTTGCGATGTCTATACTCATACCGAAAGCCCCAATGGGCAGAGGTTGGGCAGACATATACATAATAAGGCGTAACTGTACGCTTTGGTTTTGACTTGTTAGAACTTCGCAAACTCTATGGATTGTCAAAAACAAAGCAACGGAAACGCCTCATGGGGTGTATTGTATACAGCCCTCAGTGGCTTCGGACGGCTCTGCCGCTCGTTGTCAAGAGGTTGGATTATATACTTACACTAACGTGGGGCTTTCAACGTTGCTCGTTTCGACAATCCGGGCAATGCGAAGGCCTTAACAAGTGGAACGAGTGACAGAACTGGCTCCACGTTTCTTATTTTTGTATATCTATAACTGAGACCATAACCAACTCTGTGGTAGCCAAGAGTCCAAAATATTAAACTATGGCTATTGCATTAAGACATCCAATTACAGCAAGGGTTGATGACAGGGCCAGCTTTTTACGCAGTCTTTTAGAGGAATATCCAAGATTCTTGAATGAATGGGAGAATAGCACAGAGGAAGAATTTGCACAAACAGCTAAAGACAATGCTGATGGTGATAAAGAAATAGAACATACAATATATTCCTCGCTATGTTCTGCATTTAATGATAATGCATATAGGATGAACATGTTTTATCAGTCGGTTTTCTTGATGTGCTTTTCATATTATGAGAGTTGTGTAGCGCAACTAAGCAAAAACACGAAGACTAAAGAAGCCATACAAGCGATATGTAAGTCTAAGAATATCTCATTGTCAGAAGAGTCTCTCAATGCTATTGACTACTTGCAAAATGACATAAATGACTTGAGAAACAATATTTGTCATAATAATTTTGGAACATACCGTAAGACAAATTCCCTAAAAAGACTGTCAGAACTTAATATTGGTTTTGATTATGATGACAACACTTTGATTTTTACAGATTCAAAGCTAATAATAGATGCTTTGGATAAGATGCATATGGTCCTACATGAATTGTGCGAAAAGCTGGGATATAAAACTAAATTTATTGGAAAGTAAAATTTCGTATTCGCAAATAGAATTGTTAACAATCTTATTATTAATCAAATGAAACATTATTTATTATTATTGTTTTGTATTTTTACTTCTATTTCTTGCATTAGTCAAGTTAAACTAATAATGGAGAAACATGGCAACGTATATTACATTCCAGGCAAAGTGAATGGACTTCCTATGAAATTCATTTTTGATACGGGAGCAAGTAATGTGTGTCTATCTTTGACAGAAGCTATCTTCATGTTGAAGAATGGATACATCAAAGAATCAGACCTTGGCGATAAAAGTTTTTCCCAAATAGCAGATGGTAATATCGTGGAGAACACAAAAGTTATTCTTCGCAATATCGAGATTGGAGGTATCACAATAAATAATGTAGCTGCCGTCATTACAAATAGTCTTGATGCTCCATTGTTGTTAGGCCAATCAGCCATCCAAAAGTTGGGACCAATTCAGCTTGATGGCAATATGCTTGTCATTGCTAATGGTAAGAATTTTCCATCAGAAGAAATGGCAATGAAGCTATATAAACAAGCTTACCAACAAGTGGAAGCAAAAGAATACAACAAAGCCATTGAAAGTTCGTTGGAGGGTATAAAAAACACGATCGATACAAAATTACTTGCTTCACTATATGACAATTTGGGAACTGCATATTATTTAAACGGCGACAAAGAAAAGGCAATAGAAAGCCTGAACCATGCTTTGGAGAACGACATGAATAATGTTCAAGCAAGGTATAATCTCGGAGTATATAGTTATGAAATGGGACTACAGGGACAAGCTTTGCGAGCCTTTAAATTGGTGACATCCAATCCTAACAGCAATAATACAGATTATCTGCCTGCGGCATATGCCTATTTAGGAGAAATCCAGAGACTACAAGGATGCTATAAGGAAGGAGAAGAAAACTTCTTAAAAAGTATCCAGTTGCATCCAAGTTCAATGGCATATTTGGGATTGGCAGACCTTTATAGTGCGAAGAACGATTTTGCGAAAGCAGCAGAATATTATAAAAAAGGAATAGAGTATGCCCCCAACCGCCCAAGCAACATAAAACGCTATCATCAACTTGGAATGTGCTTATTTTTTGAAAATAGAATAAATGAAGCATACAATGCATTCAACAAATGTATACAAACGTCCGTTTTGTACCATGATGTAATGAGTGAGTTAATAAATGAAAATGATAGCATAACTATACAACTTGCTTCGTTCTCCGTAAACGCAGGATTATGGGTAGCAAGGACTGCCCCTAGTGCAGCTGAATCGATAAAAAGGTATACTTTTTTTATAGATACAAATAGAGAAAATGAACTCATTCGTGATGACTATTTTTTGCTGGCTAGGGCATATGCATCATGTAAAGAGAAGGAGAAAGCTATTTACATATTAAATAAAGGGTTGGAAAAATATAATGATGATTCAGAATTGCTCTTTGCGAAATCCTTTTGTTGTCAGCATTGGCAAGAAAAAATAGATATACTAAGAAAAGTGCTAAATAATGAGTATAGATATGAACCTAGAAATTTTGATTATGGAACAGTGTATAACAACATAGCATGGGAGTATTGTCTTCAAGAAAAATATAACGAAGGATTACCATATTCATTAAAAGCCATACAAAGAAATCCAGAACATGGCTACATTTGGGAAACCCTTGGGGAAATCTATTTTAACCTTGGAAAATATCAAGAATGTATAGATGCTATGACAAAATGCATCAAATGTAATGATACATCGCAATATAAATCAGCCTACAGATTTAGAGGACAAGCTTATATCCAGATAGGAAAATCTAAGGAGGGTAAAGCAGATATAAATAAATCTCAAAATATGTACTAGTATGAACAACAGAATTACGATAACAAATATAGCCAGGTATTATGTAACAATAATATTTGTATTTATAACAGCTTTGTGCAGCGCAAGAGGAAATGAACCTGGAAACAATCTTGGTAAGACAATTAGTGAATTACGTCAAGTATTTCCAAATGCACGTTATGTGCGTACTGAAGCTAAGGGCGACTTCTATACGGATGGCGAAGATCCATCAGAGGGATTAAGTTGTTTTTTCTACTTGAAGAACGATAGGGTTATTGAAGAGTGCATGATTATACAGAGTAATGATGGTTTCCCCAAAATGGTATACGACCAATGGATAAACACATTCTCCAAATACATGTCAGTAGCTGCGTTTGGTGATGGAGTTAATCATATGTGTTTCTCTACATTCTCTATGCATATAATGTTCTTTGCAGAGTATGGCAAAAACACAGCCTTATTGGTTTACCAAGCAGGTGGAGTTAATAATGGTATTACATATAACGATTTTATGAACAAATGGAGCAAATGAGATATATAAAAAAAACACTGCAAATATCATTATTTATGATTGCTTTTCTTACAATGCAGTCATGCTATACCACTCAACTCGTTGATAGGTATGTGTCTGTTATAAACGATTTAAACGATAAATACATAGGTAAAACAAAAGAGTATATTATAGAAAACTTTCCAGTCTCTCCAACTGATGTTAAACGTTTAGACAATCAATATGAAATACTTATATTTGAAAGATACCGAAATCAACTTGTTGGTTATGGTATAACAAAATTCCTTTTAAAAAATGGGGTATGTTATAAAATAGAAACGAATGAATACAAATTAGAACAGCGATTAGAAAAAGTAAGCATTTTTTGATTGACCTATTATTGTTTTAGAGTCTGTCAATAGGCAATATGCATTCTTGTTATTCAATATCAAAATAGTATGGGGCGACTTCAAATCACCCCATACTCCGCTTATTTGTCGATATATGATGCTACAAAATAGACAATCGAAATGACTGTATAAAGGAAACACGGCAAGAACATCCAAAGCAATGTCTTGATCCAACCATTCGATAACCAAACGCCTTCATTCCTTGACATCATATTAAACATGTCATAGAAATGGCGGACGAGAATTTCCTTATTTATTGCTGTCCGCTAAAATTCTAAAAAGCACAGATCAACCGCCCGAAGTCCTCTGAAAATGGGACTCCGGGCTTGTTTTACCGAACAGCAATAAAAGTAAACTTTATTTGGACTTTACAATTCTGCATTTTGCCATCCATATTGTTTGGAGGGTAAATGTAATATACATCTGTCGGAAAACTGACATAGCAAGGAAAATGACTGTCACTTATCCCAAACTCAGGTTATTTAACGTGAGTTCGACGAATTAGAATAAGGTCAATTGTCTATCTATAGTTCTTTGAACGGCAATTGTAGGTTTCTTAGGAACGAAACAATATGCTGCCAAAGCTCCAAGAGTATTGACAATGAAGTTGTCGAAAGATCTGTGTCTGGAATGTTCCACCTGTGCAATATTCTTAAGTTCATCGTTAACGGTCTCTATGATAGCCCGCTTTCTAAGCAAGAGTCTATCTGATATTTTCATGATAGAACCCTTCATGTTGCTTTTTAGTTTCGTGATAAGTTGTATCCCATCAACGAAAAGTTTATCGAATAGGTTCTTGCCTATATACCCCTTGTCTCCAACAAGTTTGCCGTAGATGAAATCAACAAAGGCTTTATATTCCAAGGGCTTACGGTCGTCAATATCACCAGGAGTAATCATAAAATTCAGCAATTCTCCTTTTTCATTACATATCAGATGAATCTTAAAACCGAAGAACCATCCCATAGAACATTTACATCTTTGAGCGATACCTTTAAATGTCTTATGGATAAGGATTCTCTGGTTCCTACATACACGAAGAGGGGTGCTATCCACGAAACTGATTCCTGTACATTTTCCTAAAAACCTGAGTTCGGGATAAGCGACTGTCGTTTTTCTTGCTATGCCAGATTTCCGATAGGTGCATATTACATTTGCCCTCCAAACAATATGGATGGCAAAATGCAGAATTGTAAAGTCCAAATGAAGTTTACTTTATAACAGCAAGCTGTCCGTCAACATTCTCTATGCAATAGTCAATGTTGATGGATGGCTTCTTTTCAAAGAAGCTATACGCAGCCAAAACAGAAAGGACATTCATTACGAAATTGAACACGCTACGATGTCTTGAATGTACAAGTTGTGCAACATTCTTAAGTTCGTCATTGATGGTTTCTATGACAGATCTTTTGCGCAACAGAATCTTGTCATACAATGGCATAAGCTTGTTTTTCATATTGCATTTCAAGCCAGTGACAATTTCTATACCGTTGTTAAACAATCTCTCAAACAAGCCATGCGAAATATATCCTTTGTCTGCGAATAATTTTCCGAACACATTATCGCTCAATCTGTTAAAAACATCTGTATTCCTATCGTCAACATTCGCTTTCGTAAGCATAAAGTTAAGCAGTTCACCTCTCTCATTGCATATCAGGTGTAACTTGAAACCGAAATACCATCCCATGGTGCTTTTACCTCTTTCTGCATAATCACGGAATACCTTATTTCTTGTTATACGCTTGTTGTGGCATACAGGAATGCATGTGCTGTCAATGAAACTTATACCCGTGCATCTGCCAAAGCAAAACAGTTGGAGGAACAGCATCATCTCAACCGCGACTCTGGACTCGAGTTCAACAAAGCGGTTATATGAAAGCAGCTTGGGGAACAGGTCGTGCAGGTGAACCTTGACATAAAAAAGGTAATAATGCTTGAAGTTGCGGAAAGTGTTGAAATGAAAGTAGATGAGTATCGTCATGATTTCCGACCGGCTCATAGTCCATTTCCGATTGCGGTGCTTACGCCCATCTGACTCACAAATGGACATGCGGGCAATTTCCTTATCATATTCTTGGCAAAAATCATCGATAATACAGAAAATTTCCGTAATTTTGTTCTTGGTAATCTCCATAACTATAGTATCCTTTAATTTTATAATTAATTGATTCACAATCATAAAGGTGCTAAAAATTATTGAGATTACCAACTTTTACAAAGACTTTCTTATCCCGAACTCAGGTTAATAGCAATATAAACAAATTATGGACTCTTTAAATTATAAATACATTCATGCCAGTAAACAAAAACGCATTATTGCGTTACAAGATAATAGACAGATGCCTACGAAACAGATACAGAAGATGGACGATAGAGGACCTGGTTGATGAAATATCTGAAGCGCTGTATGATATGGAGGGTATCCGCAAAGGCATCTCTTTGAGAACTGTTCAGAACGATATTCAGATTATGCGTTCTGACAAGCTCGGATACAATGCGCCCATTGAGGTATATGATCAGAAGTACTACAAGTACGCTGATCCGAACTACTCTATTACAGAGTTGCCCCTGACAGCTGAGGACTTCAATCTTATTACTAAAGCTGTGAAAATGTTGGAAACGACAGAGGACAAACCAGAGTTTCAGCAAATGGGTAGAATACTCACACGGGTTAAGAAAAGGCTGACGGCAATTCTTAACTATGGATAATGGAAAGACTCCAGTTCCTTTTATCGGCAACTGGAGTCTTTATTTGTTGAGTGAGGAATCGGATTCGAACCGATGAATGACGGTTTTGCAGACCGTCCCCTTAAACCGCTCGGGCATCCTCACGTAATAGGGAGTTTGACAGGTTTCGAACCTGCGACCACCAGAGCCACAACCTGGCGCTCTACCTACTGAGCTACAAACTCCATGTAGTTGCGGGAGCAGGATTCGAACCTGCGTCCGGTTTTTGGCCGGCCCAGCTTATGAGACTGGTGAGCTGGGCCACTACTCTATCCCGCGATTTTGCAGAAGCAGAAGGGTTCGAACCTCCGACCTTCGGTTTTGGAGACCGACATTCTACCAACTGAACTATGCTCCCATCGTTGAGGTGGAGGGACTCGAACCCACGAAGCCGAATGGCGGCAGATTTACAGTCTGCTCTCGTTGCCGCTGGAGAACACCTCAATATATTTGTGGAACCTCGTGGAGTCGAACCACGTTCTCAGGATTTTCAGTCCTGCGCATACACCAAGTCTGCCAAAGTTCCATCAGAGGAGGCTAAGGGATTCGAACCCTTGGAGCGTTTCACCGCCCTCTGGTTTTCAAGACCAGTGCAATAGACCAACTCTGCCAAACCTCCAATTTGCGGAAGCAGAAGGATTCGAACCTTCGGAGCCTTGCAGCTCGGCACGTTAGCAGTGTGCTGGTTTCGACCGCTCACCCATACTTCCATTGGATTTCGGGTGCAAAGGTCCAATGCCACTCTGCAGCCTTTCTGCGTAACAAGAAAAAGTTACAAAAAATGATTATTTTTCGCTAATGATTATTGACAAATTAGCTTTTCCCATAAGTACAAAGCATAAACCCAAATCGGTCATTAGAAAAAGTTTCTTGTCATTTTCTAATGACCGCCATTAGAAAAATAGCTTTGTATATGCTTGATTCATAAATATTTACTAACTTTACCACGAAAAAAAGAATATACTCCG
>NZ_NPJL01000067.1:0-8501 GCF_002251325.1 Prevotella sp. P4-67 | reverse complement strand
TTATCTATAGATAATATCCACTCTTAGACGACGCAAAATTAAGCAAAAAACGGATAATGCCCAACCGAAAAACGACAAAAATACTCTTTAGTTAGATATTTTAGGTTAAAGAATTGAAAAACTATACATTGCCCGCTTTTTTTGCTATACGGAGTTTGCAAAAAAAATGAGTTTTACATACGTGATTGATATAGTTGGGGCCATAATCTTGAAAGATGATATGAGCGGGAGGCTCTTATGGCAGGTTATCGTGGAGCTGGGTGGGGTAGAGGTTAGCTATAATGTGAAATAAGCGTATAGGCAGGTGGCAACAAGATAGTTTTATGTGCCGTTAAGTGGGCTTTTTGCAGCAGGATGTCTGCGCCGATAGTCGGTTTGGTATAATGATGTCGAAGGTGATGGCATATAATCTGAATTCGTGGGGTGATTTACTTGTTTCAGGTTTTGCATTTGTTGTTGCCAACCCTGCATTGATTGTTTTGCATTCTAAAAAGAAGTTCGTGGTAGATGGCAAGAACTACGTTTCGATGGCTGGTCGGGAACTGGCGAATGTGTGTAGAATATACGTTAATGTTAATTCTGACAATAATGCAAAATGCTGTGGTTCGGAATGGGACTATGGGTTAATGGGCAGCAAGGGTGTGATAATTGTGTGCTGGTTACAATTTTGCCTTGTCGCGGTCATGGCAAGGAGGGTGTTGGCACCCCGAGAACATAAATGCAGGAAAAACAGAAAAATATCGCGGGTTTTCCTTTGTTTTTTCTCGGGTTTACACTACCTTTGCAAGCAAAAACTAAACGATGGAAGTTATTAACCTAAGTGAGAAGAACTCCATTATCAACCAATATCTGGCTGAGATGAGAGATGTCAATTATCAGAACAACCGATTGCTTTTTCGTAACAACGTCATGCGTATTGGCGAATTTGAAGCATTCGAGATTTCCAAAACATTAGATTATGCCCCTTGTGAGGTAACAACCCCGTTAGGTGTATCTACGGTCAACGTGCCTACAGACAAGATTGTGCTCGCCACAATTTTCCGTGCAGGTCTTCCTTTCCATAATGGATTCCTTAATATATTCGATCATGCCGGCAACGCTTTCGTTTCGGCTTATCGTGAATATGTAGACAAGGAACATCATGAAGTGGGTGTGCATGTAGAGTATCTTGCTACGCCAAGCATTGAGGGAAAGAACATTATTATAGCTGACCCGATGCTGGCGACAGGAAGCAGTATGGAGCTGGGCTACAAGGCATTCCTTACCAAGGGTACTCCAAAGCGTATCCATGTAGCTTGTGTCATTGCGACACCAGAGGGAATAGAGCATATCAAGAAGACTTTCCCCGAGGAAAAGACAACTATCTGGTGTGCAGCCATTGATCCAGGCTTGAACGACCACAAGTATATTGTGCCAGGTTTCGGTGATGCCGGTGACTTGTGCTACGGCAGCAAGTTGTAAGGAAAATATGTTGGCAATCATCTGATTGTCTCGACTTTGCTGATGCTTTACTGCAAAGATAATCGCATCGTAATGTTCTCGTCCTTGAGGGCATTACGATGGGTCTGCGGATTTTTCCGGTTGGTAACACCGTATGTTAGGAATAAAGTCGTACCTTTGCCATATGGAACAGACCAAGCTACTACGCGCCATTCTTCCGGATGTGCTTATAGACAACTTCGATGTTGTAAGTTTTGATAAGACCGATAGCCGCTTTGACATTTATCTTGACGAGAAGAAGGTTCAGATGCGTGAGGACAAGAAGTACGGCAATGTGATATCCCACGGCTTTGGTGACTATCACGTCATCCAGGATTTTCCCATCCGTGGCCGTGCTACGTATCTTCATGTACGCAAACGCAAATGGTTGGACAAGGACACCGGCGAGATCTTCAGCTACGAATGGGACTTGTCCGAGTTTGACGAAACTCGATTGAATGCAGAGTTCGTTTCTTTTTTAAAAGAGGGAGATTGAGTCTACTCCCGTAAGCATCTCGACGCTTGCGGCCCGCAACGGTCTCAACGGTCAGACGCTGCGCAAACAGTACAAGGAGAAAATCAGTGACTATCGCAACTGGGAACAATTGGACCATGCAGAGGAGTACATGCTGTTTCCAGACAATTTCGGTGAGGACATGAGTCTTGACGAGACCTGTCTTTCCAACGGTGAGGTCTACACTATCCTGACGGACAAGGCAGCCCACGGCGGCAAGGGAGCGCTGGCTGCAATGGTTCGTGGTGTAGCTTCGGATACAGTGTCGGCAATATTGAAGAAAGTCCCACGTGAACTGCGCTGCCGTGTAAGGACCGTGACCACAGATTTGTCTTCTGCCATGATGCTGACAGTGAGGACTGCGTTCCCTAATGCCAAGCTGATAAATGACCGTTTCCATGTGCAACGACTTATGACCGAGGCCATTGACCAGATGAGAATAGCCTTACGATGGGATGTGCTTGCGGAGGAGAACAAGGCCATAAAAGAGCATAGGACAAAACGTAAGGCGGCACATACGAGGGCCGAGAAGGAACTTATAGGGGAATGGGTACCAGAACGTATGGCCAACGGTGAAACCAGGCCGCAGATTATGGCACGCAGCCGACATATGATTCTCATGCACAAATCGAAATGGAATGCCCAACAGCAGACAAGGGCCGAAATTCTCTTTCAGATGTTTCCCAAACTCAAGAAGGCGTATGGTCTCTACCTCAGTCTTGTGGACATTTTCAACAAGAAAACCCAGCCAGGAGTGGCAAGGCTTAACCTTGCCAGATGGTACAATGATGTCGAAGATTTCGGGTATGAAGGTTTCAACAAGGTTATTGAAACCTTTGAGAACCACAACGATACCATCATCAACTATTTTGAGGAAAGGCTTACCAATGCATCGGCAGAATCGTTCAATGCTAAAATCAAGGCTTTTAGAACACAGTTCAGAGGTGTAGGGGATATCAGGTTCTTCATGTACAGGCTGGCAACACTTTATTCCTAACATACGGTGTTACCAACCGGAAAAATCCGCTGACCCATTACGATGCGATTTATAATTTCTCGATTGAAGCAAAAAGAAATCTCCCTCGCCACTTGGTGTGACCGAGGGAGATTTCTATATTGTATAGGGCGGTTGCTTAGTATGCAAAAAGTGGATAAGCCTTCATGGTCTCATTTACTTTCTCGCGTACGCGGGCGATAACCTGTTCGTCTTCGGGAGCGTTTAGCACCTCTTCTATCAGTTCGGCGACCAGGTGCATCATGTCTTCCTTGGCACCGCGTGTGGTCAATGCGGCTGTACCCAGGCGAATTCCGGATGTCTGGAATGCGCTGCGAGTGTCAAAGGGCACCATGTTCTTGTTGGCGGTGATATCGGCTGCGACCAATGCGTTCTCGGCGACCTTGCCGGTCAGCTCGGGATATTTGGGGCGTAGGTCTACCAACATTGAGTGGTTGTCGGTACCACCACTTACGATGTCAAAACCACGGCTGATGAGGTCGTCGGCCAATACCGCAGCGTTCTTCTTGACCTGGGTGGCGTACTCTTTCCATGATGGGAGCAAATTTTCGCCGAACGCAACAGCCTTGGCTGCGATAACGTGCTCGAGAGGTCCGCCCTGGGTGCCGGGGAATACGGCGCTGTTGAGCAGGGAGCTCATCATGCGCACTTCGCCCTTCTTGGTAGTGATGCCCCATGGGTTTTCAAAGTCTTTGCCCATCAGGATTACACCGCCGCGTGGACCGCGAAGAGTCTTGTGGGTGGTAGTGGTTACGATGTGTGCATATTTTACAGGGTTGTCCAACAGTCCGGCTGCAATGAGTCCGGCGGGATGGGCCATGTCTACCATAAACAGTGCGCCTACTTCATCGGCAATCTTGCGCATGCGGGCATAGTCCCATTCGCGGCTATAGGCAGAGCCTCCGCCGATGATGAGCTTTGGCTTGTGTGCCAATGCGAGGCGCTCCATCTCGTCATAATCGACACGGCCTGTTTCTCGGTTGAGTTCATAGCCAATTGGGTTGTACAGAATACCAGATGTGTTAACGCGTGAACCGTGAGAAAGGTGGCCTCCGTGGTCCAGATTGAGTCCCATAAAGGTGTCGCCAGGCTTGAGGATGGCTAATAATACTGCTGCATTGGCCTGGGCTCCAGAGTGGGGCTGCACGTTGGCAAACTCGGCGCCAAAGAGTTTCTTGACTCTCTCGCGGGCAATGTTCTCCACTTCGTCCACAATCTGGCAACCGCCGTAATAGCGATGTCCGGGCAGACCTTCAGCATACTTATTGGTAAGATAGCTGCCCATGGCTTGCATAACCTCGTCGCTGACAAAGTTTTCGGAAGCGATGAGCTCCATGCCCTTTAGCTGGCGCTGGTGTTCCTTCTCGATGAGATCGAATATTATTTGGTCTCTTTCCATATTATTAGTATTCCCGTCCTCTCCTCCAGAAGGAGAGTGAGCCCAACTTACTCTGATGGGAATTGTGTTGGTTATGAAACATTATTTTTTTATTGGAATTAGCATAACTTTACTTTGCTCAGTTCTTGCTCCTTGTCGCAATAGTGGCATTTGATGATGCCGTGAGCCTTGTCTATTACGTTGAAGATGGTGAGCATGGGCTCGTTGTTGCAGATGCATACAGGATTGTTGCATTTCACGATACCCCGCAGTTCGTCAGGAGTTTCTACGGTCTTTTTCTCTACAACTTCGTAGTCCTTGATGATGTTGAGCACGGCATTAGGAGCCAGTACTGATAATTGGGAGATCTCTGCATCGGTGAAAAACTTCCCGGATACCTTGATGATTCCCTTGTGTCCTACTTTCTTTGACTCCAGATAGTTGCCTATAGTTACAGGGGTGGTCAGGGTGTCGAGCTTGAGCAGATTTGCCACTTTGTAGGTTTTCTCTGCAGGTATATGGTCTATTACGGTGCCATTCTCAATGGCAGTAACTAACATTTCTTTCTTTGCCATGATTATTCTATTATAGTCTTGTCGTTTTTGATGTCGTCAAGGGTGATTCCGAGACAATGACAGAAGATGGCTTCGCGGGCGTAGAGTCCGTTTTTGGCCTGCTGTATATAGTAGGCATGTGGGTCGTCATCTACATCGTATGCAATCTCGTTGACGCGGGGCAGCGGGTGGAGTATCCTCATATTCTCCTTGGCGTATTTGAGCATGTCTCGGTTGAGAATGTAGATATTCTTGACCTTCTCGTATTCCATCAAATCGGAAAAACGCTCCTTTTGTACGCGCGTCATATATAGGATATCGGCATCTGCAATTACCTTCTCGTTGAAAGCCGTATGCTCTTGGTATCTGATGTTATGCTCTTTGCAGTAGAGCTTGTACTCTTGGGGCATCGCCAGTTCCTTGGGGGCTATAAAGTGGAATGTGGGGTTGAAATGGCGCATGGCAGTTATGAGGGAATGGACCGTGCGGCCATATTTCAAGTCACCGACCAAATAGATGTTGAGATCTTCAAGAGTACCCTGGGTTTTGTATATCGAATAGAGGTCGAGCAGACACTGGGAAGGGTGCATGTGGGCGCCGTCTCCAGCATTAATAATAGGTATTGGTGCTACTTCGCTTGCATAAAGTGCAGCTCCTTCTATAGAGTGGCGCATGGCAATCACGTCAGCATAGTTGGATACCATAAGAATGGTGTCTTTAAGAGTTTCGCCCTTTGTTGTACTTGAAGTCTTGGCGTCAGAAAAACCAATAACGCGGGCTCCAAGGCGATTGGCAGCGGTTTGAAAACTAAGTTGGGTGCGGGTGGATGGTTCAAAGAAAAGCGTAGCCACTACTTTTCCTTTTAACAATTCTCTGTTAGGATGATTCTCAAACTCCTTTGCCATTTCCAAGAGGTATAGTATCTTTTCTTTGGAAAGGTCTTCGATCGTCACAAAATTATGTCTTTCCATATGTGTTGAAGAATGTATTATTCTAAATTGAGTGCTAAGTTACACATAATTTTCAAATATTTGTCCTTTGTTGCCATAAAAAATCGTATTTTTGCAGATATTTTTTCAATGCATTGTATGAGAAGAAAGGTTGTACATATTTTATGGGCTCTTTTGGGCTGTTCGGTATTGGCCGTGACAGTGGTGTTTACGGCAATTTGGAATGGATGGATAGGGTATATGCCTCCCATTGACGAGCTGCAGAATCCTATTAATAGATTTGCCACGCAGGTCTATTCTTCGGACGGCAAGGTGCTTGGCACGTGGAGCTTCAACCGGGAAAATCGTATTCCCGTGGCGTATAATAATCTGTCGCCCTACTTGGTCAAGGCGCTGGTTGCTACTGAAGATGCCCGCTTCTATGATCATTCTGGTATTGACTTTATTGCCCTTTGCCGTGCCATCGTCAAGCGTGGACTGCTCGGGCGTGAAAGTGCTGGCGGAGGCTCTACCATTACACAACAGTTGGCTAAACAGCTCTATACCGAGGTGGCTCATTCTACCGCCGAGCGTCTTATGCAAAAGCCGATAGAGTGGGTGATTGCCGTCAAACTTGAGCGTAACTATACCAAGGAAGAGATAATAGCCTTGTATCTTAATTATTTTGATTTCCTCCATAACGCCGTGGGAATCAAGACGGCTGCCAATACCTATTTTAATAAAGAGCCCAAGGACTTGACTATAACTGAGGCTGCACTGTTGATAGGTTTGTGCAAGAACCCTTCTTTGTTTAACCCGGTAAGATATCCGGATAGAAGTTTGCAGCGTCGTAATGTGGTGCTTTCGCAAATGCGCAAGGCCGGTTATATTACTGATGATGAGTATCGCAAATATTGCGCAGAGCCAATCAGGCTTGACTTTCATCGGACGGATCATAAAGATGGAACCGCCACATATTTCCGTGAATTCCTCCGTCAATATATGATGGCGTCTCGGCCTGAACCTGACAAATATCCTGTTTGGAATCGACGTCAGTATGTTCTTGATTCGATTGCCTGGGTAAGCGACCCGCTCTATGGCTGGTGTAATAAGAACTATAAGAAAGATGGTGAAAACTATAATGTTTATACTGATGGACTAAAGGTTTACACGACCATAGATTCTCGCATGCAACAGTATGCGGAGGATGCGGTCTACGGTCATGTTGCCAAGTATCTTCAGCCTTTGTTCACACGTGAAAATCGCAGAAAGCCCAATGCGCCGTTTACAGATAAACTTACGCCTAAGGAGGTGCAGCGCATTATGCGAAAGGCAATGGAGCAGAGTGAACGTTATCGCGCCATGAAGGCTGCTGGTGCTTCAGAAGAGGAAATTCGGCGTGCCTTCCGGACCAAAACTGACATGACGGTATTTTCTTATCAGGGAGATATTGATACGGTGATGACGCCGATGGATAGCATTCGTTATTACAAATCATTCTTGCGTGCCGGATTTGTAAGCATGGAGGCGCATACGGGCGCTGTCAAGGCTTATGTGGGTGGCCTTAATTACAACCATTTCATGTATGACATGGTAATGGACGGTAGGCGTCAGGTGGGTTCTACCATTAAGCCATTTCTCTATGCTTTGGCTATGGAGAATGGATTCACCCCATGTGATTTGGTGCCAAACGTTCAGCAGACATATATGGTTGCAGGTAAGCCATGGACTCCGCGTAATTCCAGTCATAAGCGATATGGAGAGATGGTTACTCTTAAGTGGGGACTGGCTCAGTCAAATAACTGGGTTTCAGCTTATCTTATGAGTAAACTTAATCCCCGGCAGTTTGTTACAATGCTCCATGATTTTGGAATTAACAATCCCGACATACATCCGTCGATGGCACTTTGCCTTGGTCCATGCGATGTATCTGTGGCAGAAATGGTGAGTGCATATACTACGTTTGCCAATAGCGGTATACGCTGTGCTCCAATGTTCGTGACCAAGATAGAGGACGCAGAGGGAAATGTGGTGGCACGTTTCCAGCCTCGTATGAACGAGGTGATTAGTTCTGAAAGTGCCTATAAAATGATAGAAGAACTGATGGGCGTAATCGATGGCGGTACTGGTGGAAGAATTAGGTATAAGTTTAATGTCGAGGGACCTATTGGAGGAAAAACCGGAACCACCAACCGTAACTCAGATGCCTGGTTTATGGGCTTCACGCCCCAGTTGGTGAGCGGCTGTTGGGTAGGTGGCGAGGACCGAGACATCCATTTCGATTCGATGGCGCTCGGACAGGGTGCCTCTATGGCACTGCCCATTTGGGCTTACTATATGAAGAAGGTGTATAGGAATAAGGATTTGGGCTATTCGCCTGATGTCGATTTTGATATTCCCGAAAATTTCAACTCGTGTGTAAAAGAAGTTGACGAAACTGGGTCAAATGACATAGAGGAAGTCTTTGAGTGATGAGTGACTGATAAAGCCATCTGCGGATATAAGAGCAGATGGCTTTATATCTTTTTGAAGTGTTCGGCATTTTGTATGAATTATGGCGGTTAGTCTCCCTATATAATATATAATAATGTATATAGTCCCCAGGGTCATCATTTCGGTTGATATAAATCAA